>JBAZRI010000011.1 GCA_041662965.1 Patescibacteria group bacterium
TCGCGATATATTTTTCGGCCGCGGGCATAAAAAGTAAAAATATTTTTTTGGTTTTTCGCGCGCGGCCCGAAAGCGTTCCGCTGGCGGCCGTGATGCCGCATCATGACTTGGTAAAAGATGTTAGGCGCAAGTTTATGGAAGAGCTTAGCCTTAAATCGCGGCCGCGGACGATTATTTTAGTTTCAGTCAATCATTTTAACTCCGGCCGAGGCGATATTATTACGAGCGGCGAAGACTGGCTGGTCGCCAACGGTACTAAAAAAATTACCGCCGATAGGGCGGTAATCAATAGTTTAAAAGACAGCGGGCTGGTTAAAATTGAGCCGGCCGCTTTTTTGAGCGAGCATGGCATTAAAAATTTACTGGCCGAAGTAAAAGAATTTTTTCCCGATTCGTCTTTAGTGCCGCTGATTATAAAAGAGCCGGCTAAGCCGGACGATATAAAAAAATTATTTGAAGCTTTAAAATCAAGCTGTTCGGCTTGCGGCTTAATCGCTTCGGTTGATATGTCTCATTATCAGCCGGCGCGTCTGGCCGAGATTCATGACGTTAAAACCCTTAGGGCGCTTACGGCTTTAGATATGGAGCAAATTTGGCAAACCGAAACCGATTCAAACGCCGCGCTGGCTTTGCTCGCCCTCTGGTCTAAAGCTAAAAACTTAACTCGCTTTAATCTTTACGCCCAGACTAATTCGGGGTTAATGGCGAAAAATTTAGAAGCCGAGGCTACTACGCATATTTTCGCAAGCTACTCCGCGGGCGAGCCGGCTAAGGGAGAAGATAAATTAAGCTTTTCTTTCGCCGGCGACAGCATGTTCGGCCGAAATGTCGGTTATTATTTTCAGAAAAATAATTTTAAAGATTTATTTTCTAATTTAGGCAATCGCGCTTTGTGGGGCACGGATATTTCCTGGCTTAATTTAGAAGGCCCGATTAGCGATAAAAACGTTGAGCAATTTCCCCTAGACCATAGTCTAAGTTTTAATTTTTCCCGCCAAACCATTGAAGCTTTAAAATATTTAAAAATTACTGCGGCCGGGCTGGCCAACAACCATACTGATAATCAGGGGCGAGCAGGCTTAAATAAAACTAAAGAAATTTTGGAAAAGGCTAAGATTGACTGGGTCGGCGATCCTAATGAAGCGAGCGACATTAGTATAAAGCGCTATAAGCAAGGGGATTTAACGGTCGCGCTTTTAGGGGCTCACGTTCTTTATGGCGCTAGCGGAATTGAAGAATTAATAAAAGAGGAAAAAAATAAAAATAATTTCGTCATAATTTTACCGCACTGGGGAAATGAATATCAGCCAACCCATTCGGCCAGCCAGGAAAAATTAGCCCGGGCTTGGATAGCCGCCGGAGCGGATTTAATCATCGGCGCTCATCCGCATGTCGTGCAGGACGCGCAAATTATTAACGGTAAGCTGGTATTTTATTCTTTGGGAAATTTTATTTTTGATCAAATGTTTTCTCGAGAGACTCAAGAAGGCTTGATTTTAGGCGGAACTATCAGCGCGGAAAAAATAAAAATCGTGCTGGTGCCGATTATCAGTAAAAAAATGAAGCCGGAGATTATGCGCGGCGCGGATAGGCGGAAAATGATAGATAAAATTTGCCGCCCGCTCGGCGAATATTGCCGGGAGGACATAATAGAACTTTGATTTTCCTTAAGCGCTCGGGAAGGGGTATTTTGCATAATATTCATAAAATAGCCAGATTGCTGATTTATGATATAATTAGTGTATAATTATCTAAGCGAAAACCTATAAACCCCGCTGGAAATTATTAATTAAAATATATTATTAAAATTTTATGTTATCTAAAAATAATTTGAATATTTCCAACGGGGTGAAAATACTCGTGGTTTATTATTCCCGGACCGGTTTTACTAAAAAATTAGCGGATTTTATCGCTAAAAAAATCAACGCCAGCCTTGAAGAAATCAAAGATACGGTGGATCGCGCCGGCGCTAAAGGCTATTTATTGGCCGGGCGGGACGCTACGTTTCGCCGGCTGACAAAATTAGAAAAGCCAAGCCATAATCCGGGAGATTTTGACCTGGTTGTTATCGGCACGCCTATCTGGTCGTGGAATATGTCGGCCCCGATTCGGACTTATCTTCATAAATATAAAGCCCAATTCAAGCAAGCCGCGCTTTTCTGCACTATGGGCGATAATGGCGATGAAAGAGCTTTTAAAGAAATGGAGGAGATTATCGGCAAAAAGCCGGCCGCGGTTTTAAGTTTAAAAACCAAAGAAGTCATAACCGATAGTTTTGCCAAAGCGGATAAGTTTTGCGAGGAGATAATAAAGATGGTTATTTAAGATTAACCGGATAAAATTATGGATGAAATGCAAAATTTGCAGTATGAAATTAGTGAAATTAAGAAACGCAATATGCGCGTTGAAGCGGATAAGGCCTGGGAAACCAGCTTATTTCGTAAAGTTTTAGTTGCGATTTTAACCTACATCGTGATTGTTTTATTTTTTGCCGTGGCTAACCTGCCAAAGCCATTTATTAACGCTATCGTGCCTACTCTGGGCTTTTTACTTTCAACGCTATCAATCTCTTTTTTTAAAACGCTTTGGCTTAAATTTAGTAATAAAAATAAATAATTCATGAAAAGCAATAAATTTGTCACTGATTATTTTATTATTCTAGAAGATAAAAATTTTAGCCGCGATATCGGCAAATGGGCCGTAGCTGATCTGGATAAATCAAAAAATAAATCAGCTAAATTCCGCTATGGGAAAAAATTAAAAGACCTTTTATTTTATCAGGAAAAAATAAAGCGCTCGGTTTTTTTCCAGCTAAATTCAGCCAGCCCGGGCTTTTATTTGCCGGTTACTATAGCCAATCCGAAAACCGGCCAGGCAATTACGGTTTTAGCTGTTGCCGATTCGGGCGCCAGCAGCTCATGCTTTAGCCATGAAATAGCCGAGGCTATCGGGATTAATTGGAAAAAGGGCGTAAAATCAAAAGCCTTCAAAGGCGAAAAATTTACTCCGCTCTATGTCTACCAGGTTAAGATTTTAATGAGTTTGCCTGGCGATAAATATTTTTACGAGGAAAAGGTTGATATAATAAATGAAAAACGGTCGGATAACTTATTGGGCATGATCGGTTTTTTTAATCATCATCAAGTTATTTTTGATCCGAAATTTGGAATTAAATATAAATTTATAACCTATGGCGGAACTAATTAGTTTTTTGGCTTTTAAGAACAAAAAAGAAGAGATAAATTTTAGCGATAAGATTGATTATAATAAGCTGACCAAATTAAGGTGTTTGGTAGATAATTTAATATCGCAAACTATCGATAATTATAGCCCGGAGGCTTATTCAGAAGAAGAAAAAAAACAATATAATTTAGTTAACTCTCTTAATGATGCTCTAATAATCGGCTGGATTAATAATTTTAACGAGGAAAAAGTCATTGCTGAACCGCTTTTTTATTCAGCTTTGATTAATGTAGCTATGAATAGAGAATTAATTCGTTCAAATTTTAATGGGTAAATAAACCATTAAAATTAAAATATATGTTTAATTCCATAGAAAAAATTTATGACTATACAGAGCATCCGGTAAATTTGAAAAAAGAATTAGAAGAACAGGGCATAATAGCCGAGGATTTGTCTCGCAATGAAAAATATGAACGTAAATTTTCTCCCGAGAGTGAAAAACAATATGATTTATTAAGCAGTATTATTGATAAAGAATGGGAAAAATTTAAAAGCGAAGCAAGCCAAGATAAATTATTAAACAGATATTTAAATTTAAAGAAAAGCCGGAATTCTTCTGAAGATAAGTCTGCTGATATTGAAAAGGCAATTACAGATCAAATTCAGAGTTATGGCGATGAAACAGAGCAATACCAAAAATTAGAAGAAACAACTTATCAGCAATTGGAAATTGAATCAGGCCTTAAATCGTTTGACGCTATTAGATGCGCGAAAGACCGAGTTAGGACCTTAGCTTTTTTAGAAACAATAAAGGAAAAAGTAAAAACCGGCGATAAAATTTTAGAGGCCGGGGCCGGAACCGGGATTTTAGCTATCGCGGCGGCTCAAGCCGGCGCCGAGGTGGCCGCCCTGGAAATAAATCCTATTACCGCGATATTTGCCAGAAGAGTTGTTGAAAGATGTATCGCCGAAGGCCTAATAAAAAAGGGCCAGGTAAAAATAATGCTTGGAGACGCGCTTAAATATAAAAGGACAAGCCAAGACGAGAAAGATGGTAAAAAATTTGATGGCTTCATCAGTGAAAATTTATATACCGGGCAATTTTATGAATTACAGATGCAAATCAGCAATTATTTGCTTAAATATATAGATATTGAGCAGGACAAAATTATACCGAAAGGAATGGTTAACGGAGTCGAACTTACAACTTTGCCGGCAGGAGTGATAGATAGATTTCCTGAAGGAAAAACTGATTTTGTGGCCAAAGATCTTTATAATCCTAATAAAGCAAAGGGCATTACGGCGCCGGAAGCTTATGATTATATTGATTTTCGCAAAGAAGAGTCGGTCGGGGTGAGAAACCGTATTGTTAAAACTATCGCCCAGGATGGAGTTATTGATTCAGCAACTATTTTTTCTTTAATACAACTTTCAGGCAGAGAACCGTCAGGCAGGAAAGGGAACATAATTCATCGAGGAGAAGCCGATTTTTTAAACAATGACCATGTTATTATGTTGAATCGCTCTTTAAATGTTATTAAAGGCGATCAGATTGAAATATATATTTCATATATTGCCGGTGATCGTCCTAGCCAAGCGGATATACGCATAAAGAATTTACGCACTAACGAAGAAGCATCCAATATAAAAGAAGTAAAAATAAGGGAAGCGGCTTAATAATTATTTAATTTTAGTGAATATAAGGCGATAAATCGCGTCGTCGCATCACATTTATTAATATGAATGGACAAAACCGAGACAATATAGAACCGGGCATGCAAGTGGCAATTGTGCAAAAGCATCATCAGGGTTCTGGCGCATTGACTTATGGAATCGTGGCCGATATTTTAACCAACTCGCTAAATCATCCGCATGGCATAAAAGTGCGCCTAGAAACCGGGGAAGTCGGGCGGGTGCAGGAAATACATGAATAAATATCTATGTGGTTTGTCTATATTTTAAAATGCGCGGACGGAACTTTTTATACGGGTGTAACTACTGACGTTAAAAGGCGGGTTAGGGAACATAATAGCTCTGTTCTAGGCGCGAAATATACTCGCGGACGAAGGCCGGTGAAATTAGCCTATTTCCGCAAACTGAAGAATAAGTCTTTAGCCGCTAAAGCCGAATGGAGGATTAAGAGGATGAGTAGAATTGAAAAAGGAAAGTTAATTAATAAATAAAGCTCTTTTGACAAGATAATAAATTTATTCTAAGGTGTATTTGCTACTAGTCGTTGTTTACAATGTTAATAACAATTCAAAAAGGGGGTTTTATGTCAGCAAGCGTAGTGGCAAGGAGGAAAGCCGTAAGAAAAAAGTTGCTCAGTAAATGGCCGGGAAGAAATATGCTGTGGTTTAATGGTGTTTTGCATTTTGTTGATGACTGCAATAAGCCAATGAGCCTAATAGTGCCGGAGGCCAAAATAGTTACTAAAGAATCCGGTTCAAACCATAGGCCGGAAGCAACAGAGAGAAAAAGAAACTTAACTATTCGTCATATTCGTTCACGCGTACCTTCAGATTTTTATTAATAAGGGCTCTCTAATCAATAAGCTTCACCTTATAACCGGGTGAAGCTTTTTTATGTAATTTTTTGACGACATATCCACATATCCACAGCCCCTAGCGGGGCGGATTGATAAAAAATTAATAAATGTCATAATATTTTTAAAAAAATAATCTAAAATTAGCCAAAGCCTTAAAACTTGACCATACTATATCTAGTGGTATAATTAAATCAACAGATACAAGATATGGATATTTACCCCACTCGCTAGATAAAGCACTTTAAACTGATTTTAAGTAAAATAGAGTGCTTTTTTGTTTGGCTCTAGGATATTCAATCTAAACTTCAAAGGAGAAGAAAATATGCGTTGCCCAGTCTGCTATTATGAAGATTCCAAAGTAATTGACTCGCGCGTAGCGTCCGACGGCCTATCTATCAGGCGGCGGCGCGAGTGCCTAAAATGCGGTTTTAGGTTTTCAACTTACGAAGAAGTGGAAATTTTGGATTTAATGGTGGTAAAGCGGGACGGACGCAAAGAATCGTATTCCCGCGAGAAAATCGTTAAAGGCTTAAAGCGGGCTTTGGAAAAACGGCCGATTACCGACGATAATTTTAAAAAATTGATTAATTCCATAGAGCGCGACTTGCAGATTTTAAGGAAAAATGAGATAACAGCCGGCGAAATCGGCCAAATCGTCATGAAAACCCTAAAGCGTTTTGATCAGGTCGCCTATATCCGCTTTGCCTCGGTCTACGAGTCATTTAAAGACGCGCATGAATTCAGGCGGGAGCTTAATAAGCTGTTAAAGACAAAAGCTACTGGACCCCGGGCTAAATCGGGGGCAAAAAAGAAATAATTTTATGCAGCCAGCCAATTCAATTACTCAAATACTAAAACGTTCCGGTGAAGTCGCGCCTTTTGACAAGGCTAAGCTGGTTAACGCGATTTTTAAAGCCACCGAAGCCGTGGGTAAGCCGGATATGTATTTAGCCCAGAAATTCAGCGACCAGGTAGTCAATCATTTAAATGAAAAGTTTCATTCAAGGAGCATTCCGGCGGTTGAAGAAGTGCAGGATATGGTTGAAGAGATTTTGATTAAAAACCGCCAGATTAAAACCGCCAAAGCTTATATCCTGTATCGCGATCAGCGAGCCCGTTTGCGCGAAATGAAATCAATGATTAATTCGGACGAGCTGATGGAAGGCTATTTAAAGCAAAGCGATTGGCGGGTTAAAGAAAATTCCAACATGAGCTACAGCCTGCAAGGCTTAAATAACCATTTAGCTTCGGCCATTTCTTCAAGCTATTGGCTGAACCAGGTCTATACGCAGAATATCAGAGAAGCCCATAAGAACGGCGATTTGCATTTGCATGATTTGCAGCTACTCGCGGCTTATTGCGCCGGCTGGGATTTACGGGAACTGTTAATCCGCGGTTTTGGCGGCGTTTCCGGTAAAGTTGAATCCAGGCCGGCCAAGCATTTAAGAACGGCCCTGGGACAGATTATTAATTTTTTCTATACCTTGCAGGGCGAAGTGGCCGGGGCCGAAGCTTTTTCTAACTTTGACACTTATCTAGCGCCTTTTATCAGATATGACAAGTTAAACTATAAAGACGTTAAGCAGGCGCTTCAGGAATTTTTATTCAATATCAACGTGCCGACCCGCGTGGGCTTTCAGACGCCTTTTACCAATATCACCATGGACCTAACTCCGGGCGCGACTACGGGCGAGGAAAACGTCATTATCGGCGGTAAAATAATGCCGGAAAAATATAAAGAATTCCAGCCGGAAATGGATATGATAAATTTGGCTTTCGCCGAATTAATGATGGAGGGCGACGCTAAAGGGCGCGTCTTTACTTTCCCGATTCCGACCTATAACATTACCAATGATTTTAAATGGGAGTCGCCGGTAGCCACTAAAATTTTTGAAATGACGGCTAAATACGGCATCCCTTATTTTTCAAATTTTGTTAACTCTGACATGAGCCCTGACGACGCGCGCAGCATGTGCTGCCGTTTGCGCTTAGATAACCGGGAACTCCGAAAGCGCGGCGGCGGGCTTTTCGCGGCCAACCCCTTAACCGGCTCTATCGGCGTAGTAACCATTAATCTTCCCCGCGTCGGCTATTTATCAAAAACCAAAGAAGAATTTTTTGAACGGCTGGACAATTTAATGCAGATTGCCTCCGAAAGCCTGGAAATTAAGCGCACCATACTTGAGGATTTAACCGATAAAGGCCTTTATCCGTACGCTAAATATTATTTAAATAATATTAAAGAGCGCTTTGGCGGCTATTGGAACAATCATTTTTCCACTATCGGCATTATCGGCATGAATGAAGCTTTATTGAATTACGCGCCGATCAGAAAAAGCATCGCCACGCCCGAAGGTAAAGAATTCGCGCTCCAGGTTATGGATTATATGAGAAATAAATCTTTGGATTATCAGGGCAAGACCAACCACCTGTATAATTTAGAAGCTACGCCGGCCGAAGGCGTAACCAGGCGCTTATCGCGGATTGATAAAGACAAATATAAGGATATTGTCGTGGCTAACGAAGAAGCGGTTCAAGCCGGCAAAGCTTCGCCCTACTACACTAATTCCAGCCAGCTGCCGGTAAATTATACCAATGATTTATTTGAAGCCATGGATTTGCAGGATGATATGCAGACTAAATATACCGGCGGCACGGTTTTGCACGGCTTCATCGGCGAAGCTTTGCCAAGCGCCGAATCGGTTAGGAGTCTAGTCAAAAAAATAGTCAATAAATACCACATGCCATATTTTACCATTACGCCGACCTTTTCGGTCTGTCCTAAGCACGGCTATATCGCGGGCGAACATTTTTTCTGTCCGAAGTGCGATGAGGAAATAGGCTATCTACCCAAAGAACAGGTTGCTAAAAGCGTTGAACAAACTTTAATTTAATAATAAATAAAAATAAAAATCTAGTTTTAAAACAAACTGGATAAAGGAGAAATCATATGAGCCCAATCGAAGCCAAAAGGACAGCTTGTGAAGTTTATTCAAGGGTAACCGGGTATTTAAGGCCGGTCCAGCAATGGAATGACGGCAAGCAGGCGGAGTATTTTAACCGCAAGACCTTTAAAGTTAATAAGGAATAATGCAATTAAGCGAAGCATTATTCGCATAAATTGGCATTATTATGATAATTGGCGGCCTGCAAAAATTTAGTTTATTGGATTATCCGGAAAAAGTCAGCGCTATTGTATTTACCCAAGGCTGTAATTTCCGCTGCCAATTTTGCTACAACCCCATGCTTGTCTGGCCCACCGAGGTCGGCAAGTCAAAATATGCTCAGGCGACTGAGCAACAAAAAGTTCATCCCAAAATTAAAGAGGATGACCTTTTTGTTTTTCTTGAATCGCGCGCCGGCAAGCTGGACGCCGTGGTGATTACCGGCGGCGAACCGTGCCTGCAAAAAGGCTTGCCGGAGTTTATTAAAAAAATAAAAAAATTAGGCTTTTTAGTGAAGCTGGACACTAACGGCAGTTATCCGGAAATATTAGCTAAGCTGATAAAAGAAAAGCTGGTTGACTACATCGCCATGGATTTAAAAGCGCCGGCGGAAAAGTATAAAGAAGTAGCCGGCCTAAAAGCGGATTTCAATAATATTAAAAAAAGTGTTAAAATGATAATGCAAAGCAATCTGCCTTATGAATTTAGGACTACGGTCGTGCCGGGCCTTTTAAATAAAGACGATATCGGCGAGATGGGAAAAATAATCAAAGGCGCGGATAAATGGTATTTGCAAGGCTTTAAAAGCGGCGCTGATCTGGTAAACCAAAATTTAAAAGGCAAGGTGCCTTATAATTCAAGACAGATGCAGGAAATGGCGGAAGTCGGCCGCGAATATGTGAAAAAATGCGAAGTCAGATAGCATCTTGTCATTGCGAGGAGCCTGTAATCAGACAACGAAGCAATCTCACGCATGAAGACATTTGATTGGAGGTAGCCACTTTAAAATAAATCATTTTATTTGTGAGATTGCTTCGCTTCACTGCGTTGCGCTCGCAATGACAGCTAAATACTATGGACGAAGAAATAAAAAAATTAATGGAGCAAAATCTAGAACTGACCAAAGAGATTTATTCCATGACTAAAAAAATGAAAGGCTATTTGGCTTGGCAGCGCCTAGTCAGTCTTTTTTATTTGTTTATAATTATTGCGCCGATTATTTTAGGCATAATCTATTTGCCGCCTCTACTCGGGGGAATATTTGACCAATATAAAGATTTACTAGGCGTGCAGGCCGGAACCGCTAATCCGATTGAAAGCCTCTTAAAAGGCGGAGTCGGCGGGTTGGATTTAAATAATATTGATGTTAATAATCTGCCGCCGCAAGTTAAGCAATTATTAAATAAATAATATGCGGCGGACAGAGTTTGAAATAAAAGTCTGGGCGGCGCTGAAAAAAATTCCGCGCGGCCGGGTAACGACTTATAAAGAGCTTGCTAGAATCTTGGGCCGGCCTAAGGCCGCGCGAGCTATCGGCAATGCCTGCGGGAGAAATCCGGACGCGCCCGAAACGCCTTGCCACCGCGTAATAAAAAGCGATGGCGGTTTAGGCGGTTACAGCGGGGGAATAAATAAAAAAATTGCATTATTAAAAAAAGAAGGCGTAAAAATTTTAAAAGGCAAAGTGGAAAATTTTAAAAATAAATTATATAAATTCATTTAAATGGAAAATTTGCTGAAAAATTTGGAAGAATTAAGAGAACGGCTCCTGGATACCTGGAGGTTACTTTGATTTGGATCGGCAGAAGGAAAAAGCCAGCGAGCTGAAAGTTGAAATGTCTAAACCGAATTTTTGGCAGGACCGGGAACGGGCCGTAATTTTAAGTAAGCAGGCCGAAGAATACGAGTCGGAAGTCATAAAATGGGAGAATTTAAAAAAGGAAATTACGGATTTAGAGCAATTCACGGCCGAGGCCGCGAAAGAAAAAGATTTATCTGTCGCCTCGGAGGCTGATAAAAAATATATTGAACTCAAGCGAGCCTATGAGGAGCTTGAGTTTTTTGTTTTGTTTTCCGGAAAATATGACCGCTCTAACGCCATAATTTCCATCCACGCCGGCACGGGCGGAGTGGACGCGCAGGATTGGGCGCAAATTTTAGAGCGCATGTTTCTGCGCTTTGCCGAGAAGAAAAATTGGAAAAGCGAATTAGTCGACCGGGCGGTAGCGAACGAAGCCGGCATAAAAAGCGCGAGCTACCGCGTTATCGGCGGCTGGGCTTACGGCTATTTAAAAAGCGAATCCGGCGTGCACCGCTTAGTGCGCATTTCCCCGTTTGACGCGGAAAAAATGCGCCATACTTCATTCGCCTTAGTTGAAGTTATTCCGGAACTTCCGGAAACCGAGGACATAGTTTTGCGTGACAGCGACTTAAAAATAGATACATTCCGTTCTTCGGGCGCCGGCGGGCAAAACGTTAATAAAGTGGAAACCGCCGTGCGCGTTACTCATCTGCCGACCGGCATTGTTGTCGCCTGCCAGACCCAAAGGTCCCAGCATCAAAATAAAGAAACCGCTTTAAAAATTTTAAAAGCCAAATTATTTAAGCTGGAAGAAGAAAAAAAAGGCGATGAAGAGAAAAAGATGCGCGGCGAGGCGCAAAAAGCCGAATGGGGCAAGCAGATTCGCTCTTATGTCATGCAGCCTTATCAAATGGTAAAAGACCACCGCACCGAGCAGGAAACTTCGGATATTCAAAAAGTTTTGGACGGCGGCTTGGACGAGTTTATGGAAGCGTATTTAAGAGCGGAGAGAACAAAAAAATAATATATGCCATTTCAAGGAGGCATAAATTTTACAAAATCTAAAATTTTTTTAATTGGCTGTTTGGCTTTTATTTTCGGTATTGCCTTAGCTTCGTTTCTGCCGGTGGAAATTTTAATGCATGAAATTTGGTGGTTCGCGGCCGCCATATTTTTTTTAATTTTAACTGTTTTATTTTGGGCGTATAGCGAAGAGGCGGGGATTAAGTCCGCCTGTTTATTTTTTTTGCTTTTGAGCATAGTATTTTTTTCCTTTTGGCGCTATGGCGTTAGTTTGCCTAAGAATACGCCGGATAAAATCTGGTATTATAATCTGCCGGCCGGCGAGGCGGGCGGCCAAATTTTAACTGTACGGGGATTTATTGCCAATGAGCCGGATATTAGAGAAAATAGCCAAAAATTGGAAATCGCGGCAGAGGCGATTAATGAATTGCCCGGCCGCCGGATTTACGGAAAAATTTTAGCCACCACTAATTTATATCCGGAGTATAAATACGGCGATCGGCTGGAGATAGAGTGCGAGCTTAAACGGCCGGAAGAATATAAGGGTTTCGCCTATGACCGCTATTTGGCGCGCTATAATATTTATTCGGTCTGCTATTATCCGCGCTTAAAAATTATGCCCGGCCGCGGCGGAAATTATGTTTACGAGAAAATTTTTTCTTTAAAAGCTAAATTGTCCGGCTTAATTGATTTAGGGTTAAGCGAGCCGGAATCAAGTTTGGCCCGGCCGATTGTTTTCGGCGGGCAAAAAGGCTTAGAGCAAGCCATCCGTGATGATTTTCAAAAAGTCGGGCTAACTCATATTATGGCCGTGTCCGGCTTTAACGTTAGCATTTTAGCCGTCATTATTATGGCCGTACTTTTAGCCATGGGCATAAATCGCCGGCGCGCTTTCTACATCGCCGTAATTTTTCTAGCCGCTTACATCATTTTAGTCGGTTTGCCGGCTTCGGCCATGCGCGCCGGGCTGATGGGGTTTTTAGTGCTTTGGGCGTTAAAGCTCGGCCGGCTTAATAAAATTACCAACTCACTGGTCCTGACCGCGGCCATAATGCTTTTAATTAATCCTAAAATTTTGCGCGATGACGTTGGCTTTCAATTGTCTTTTTTGGCTATTGCCGGCTTAATTTATGTTTATCCGATTTTGGAAGCAGTCTGGCAAAAAATCAAATTGCCAAAGCTTAAAGGCGTAAGCGACGCCCTCTTAATTACTTTAGCCGCTCAAGTTTTTACCTTGCCGATTTTAGCTTATAATTTTTCGCAAATTTCTTTAATCTCGCCTTTGGCCAACTTGGCCGTTTTATGGGCTTTGCCGCTTTTAACCATTTTAATTTTAATCGCCTTGCCGTTAAGCGCGGTTTTGCCCGGCTTATCGTTTTTATTTTTTCTGCCCAGCTTGATTTTAACCAAATATATTTTGGCTACGGTTAAATATCTGGCGAAAATTCCTTATGGTTATCTGGAAATTAATTATTTATGGTCGGGCTGGCTGGCTGTTTATTATTTTATCGTTATTTTTATGGTTATAAAATTGCGGAAGTCAAAATTGTTAAAACAGGGGATAAATGATAAAATATAGGCGAGAGAAATAGTTTGTTTTTATTTATAAATTATTTAATATATTTTATATGAAATTAATAAAATTTTATATTTTACCTTTAATTTTATTGGCGGTATTTTTCGGTTTTAAACATCCGGCCAAGGCGGAGGTTACTTATGATTTAAAGGCCGAAAGCCTTAGCGTAAGCCCGGATTCTCCGGATATAAATACCGCCGTGGTTGTAACGGCTAAAATTAAAAATGTCGGTAGCGATTTTCCTTTGAACTTTTCTTTAGTATATACTTATAGTTTTAGTAATTTTATTGTTAAGGGGTCGAATATAATTTCACCGGCGAAAGGCACGATAATAAAAACCAATGATTATATAACCGTTGAATTAAGGGGTTCATTTAATAAAATCGGACGAAGTTCCTTAAGCTTTAAAGTTGATCCTAGAGGATACTCGGTCGAAACCGTAACTGCAAATAATTCAATCAGCTCAACGATAGATATTGCCGGCTACGATTTAGCGGTTGGAAGTATAACGATTTTGCCGGCCAACCCGATTATTAATCAAGATTGCAATATTTATGTGAAAGTAAAAAACAACAGTTCATATAATTTATATTCTGGCAATGGCTTAGATATTTTAAAAAATTTTTCCGATTTTTTCATTACCAGCTCATCAAGCACCTCGCCTTCGCTAACACATCCAGTTAATTCCGGAGGCTATATTTATTATGGCTACGAGGGAAAATTTTTAACAAACGGGGAAAAGCAGCTTAGTTTTACCGTTGACCCCGATGATTATTTAAGACAAAGTAATTTAGCCAATAATACTTTAACTAAGAAAATTAATGTCTATTTGCCAAGCGAGACTGATTTAATCATAAATTCGATTGTTTTTAGCCAGCCAAAGCTAATAGTTGATACGTTTGTCGATATAATCATTGGTATAAAAAATATCGGTAAAACTTCACTTATTGAATCTAAGGGTTTTTCTAAATCCGAATTTGTTTACAATTTCTCTCCTCTCTACGGCATAAACGATTTAACTCCGGACGATTATCCTACGCTCTTTACTCCGTTCAATCCGGGCGATATATTCCATTATAAGCTTCGCGGTTATTTAAATAAATTTGGCAATTATGATATTAATTTTTCTTTTAATAATAACAAACAGATTTTTGAATCAAACTACGATAATAACGCCACTTCTACGGCCGTAACGATATATAAAAGTCTCGACGAAGCCAATAACTTTTCTTTTGCTAATCAAAAAGTTAATTTTGCCAGTTCAACCAGCGCTATTGTAAGCTGGAACACTAGTACTTTAGCGACAGGTAAAGTTTATTATGGATTAGAAAGTGATCATGCTTACGCCGATAAAGTTGAAGTGACCGCCAGCAGCACAAATTTTAATGTTACCATTAATGGTTTAACGCCCGGTAAAAATTATGTATATAAAATTGTATCCAAAAATAACAGTTTAGAAAAACAGGATACTGCCAGATCTTTTTCCATGCCGCTTAATAATGAATTAAAAATTATTTCCGGTCCAGCTGTTAGTTCTATTAATAAAATAACTACTTTTAGCTGGACGACTAATTTAACTTCATCGTCAAAAATTTATTACAAAAAGCAAAGCGCTAGTTCTATGGGTAGCGCCGGAACCGAAACCGCCGTTATTGATCATGCGGTTGAAGTAAAAAATCTGGAGATTGGTCTATATGATTATTTTTTAAGCTCAACCAGTACGGTTAAAACAAATGCTAAAACCGGTTGGACGGTCTTTGAAATAAAGGACGCGGCTGCTTCCGCGCCGGCTAATTCAGCCGCGGCCGTAGCGGCTGATAATTCCTCCGTAGTTGCTTCGGCCGTTAGTTTAGCCGTTAACGACGATAAGCCGTATGGACAACTAAAAGGCAAGATCATGCTAAAAGTTCAGAGCAAAGGCGAGGCTTATTATGTTAGTTATAAAGAAAAAAAATTATATTATTTAGGCCGGCCGGCCGATGCTTTTCAGGTGATTAGAAATCAAGGTGTTGGCATTTCTAACGCCAATTTAGCTAAAATTCCTGTTAGCTTAAGCGCTTTAAGCGGAGCTGATGCCGATAAAGACGGTTTACCGGACGCTTTGGAGACCGCTATCGGCACGGATAAAAATAAAACCGATTCGGACGGAGACGGGTTTAATGATAAAGATGAATTAATGACCGGTTACGCGCCATGGGCTAAAAATATAAAAATCAATTACGATAATAATTTTTCCGTGGCGCAAAAAGGCAAAATATTTTTACAAGTGGAAAGCCGAGGAGAAGCCTGGTATGTTAATCCGGCTGACGGCAAAAGATATTTTTTGGCGCGCCCGGCCGACGCTTTTAGCATCATGCGCCAGCTAGGTGTTGGATTAAGCAATAGTAATTTTGATAAATTGGCGAAATAAATTTTTATGATAACTAGCTGGAAAAAAATTAAAGTCGAGCCGTATAGGGCGGGTTTTAGAAAATTATTAAAAAAGACTTTTCAATTGCCTGACGGTAGAATAGTAGATTTTGACATAAAAGATGAGGGGCCGGCGGTTTGCGTTTTAGCTTTAACTAAAGATAATAAAGTAGTCTTAGCAAGACAGTTCAGGCCGGGACCGGAAAAAATATTATTGGAAATGCCCGGCGGTGTTGTAGAAAAAGGAGAAGAGCCTGAACAAGCTATGAGAAGAGAGTTGTTTGAAGAAACAGGCTATGCCGGTGAACTAAAATTTGTTGGAACTAGTTTTGACTGCGCTTATTCAACAATGGTTAGATATAATTTTGTGGCTACGGATTGCCGAAAAATTCAAGAACAAAAGCTTGAAGCTAATGAATTCGCCGATGTAGTTGAAATGTCTTTAGAAGATTTTAGAAAGCATTTACGAACCGGCGATTTAACGGATGTAGAATCCGGGTATTTAGGGCTTGATTTTCTCGGAAGGCTGTAAAAATTTACCCATGCCAGCCAAGTTATACAAAATATTATTAATTTTAGGAATAGTTGCCTGTTTGGCGGCTATTCCTTTGTTTTGGTTTGCTTATAAAGTGCCGAAAAATCTGGAAGTGGATTTTTTAGACGTTGGGCAGGGCGACGCGATTTTAATTAAAACGCCGGGCGGGCAGAACGTTTTGATTGACGGCGGGCCGGATAAAGCCGTAATTAAGCGCTTGGGCGAAAATTTAGCTTGGTGGGACAAGCAAATTGATTTAATGGTTTTAACGCACGCGCACGACGACCATGTTACCGGCCTAATAGACGTTTTAAAAAGATACGACGTGAAAAAAATTTTATATACGGGTGCGGTCCATAACGCGCCTAATTATTTAGCCTGGCTTAAATTAGCGCGCGATAAAAAAGCGCCGCTCTTAATTATTGATAAAGAGCAGACTATAAATTTAGGCGCCGGCGCTAAAATGGAAATATTATATCCGGCTGAAAGCTTGCTAGATAAAACTTTAGCGGATTTAAACGACAGCTCAATCATAATAAAATTAATTTACGGCCAGAATAAATTTTTATTGACCGGCGACGCCAGCGAAAAAGTTGAAAAAATACTGCTAACGAACGGCGCTGATTTAAGCGCGGACGTTTTAAAAGTCGCTCATCACGGCTCGCAGTATTCAAGCAGTGAGGAATTTTTAGAAAAAGTTAAGCCGGCGATGGCTATAATTGAAGTCGGTAAAAATAATGATTTCGGGCATCCAAGCCTAAGGATTATAAAGCGCTTGGAAAGGAGCGGCGCGGAAATTTTCAGGACAGACGAAGAAGGGACAATTAAAATTATTTCTAATGGTCAAGATTTGACGGTTAACGAAAGGCAGTTTAAATTTAACGCAACTCAAAGTTCAAATGTCAAAACTCAAGATTATAATTAAAATTTTAAAATTTAATAATAGTTTTTAGTTTTGAGATATGGTTTTGAGCTTTGAGCTTTGAGTTATCTGATTTCTCTTGCCATTTTCTTAAAAAATGATATACTTTATGGTAATCACCTTTAGAGGTGCGATTTATTTTCTAAGAAAAATCATTATGGCGCAAGGCAAAAAGAAAATTTTAGTGGTAGAGGATGATTCTATGATCAGCTCAATGTATAGAACGAAATTCACGGCCGACGGTTTTGATGTTTTTATCGCCGATAACGGGGTTATCGGGCTGGAATTGGCTAAAAAAGAAAAGCCGGACATTGTTATGCTGGACGTGATTTTACCGCAATTGGACGGTTTTTCCGTTCTGGACCAGATAAAAAAAGATGAAGCCACGAAAAATATTCCGGTAATCATGCTGACTAATTTAGGCACGGAAGAAGACAAGCAAAAAGGCGAAGCCATGGGCGCTTTGGATTATTTGGTGAAAGCCAGCTTGACGCCGGGCCAAGTTAGTGAAAAGATAAAGCAAGCTTTAAAGATGTAATCGCGCATGCCGAGAAAATAAAATTAATTTAGCGAATAAATAATAAAATCATAACCGTCAGTTAGGCTGGGGGTGTATTTTTTAAAAAAGACATTATGAAAAATTACGAAAAAGATTTTCCTTATTTTAAGACTAAGATGGACGGCGCGGCGGAAAAATTTAACTTGTCCGATCCGTCTAGCCGGAAAAAATATTTTGAGGCTAAGGCCGGCGCGGAGATAGCCCAAATTAAGAAGTATTTAGAGAAGAACACTTTTGTGGCCTATCTTTTGGGCAAAAAGAATTCCGGCAAAGGAACTTATTCAAAACTGATGAAAGAGCTTTTCGGCGAAGATAAAATCGGCCATATATCCGTGGGCGATATTGTCAGAGATGTACATACCGCCATGGCGGATGAAGCAAAAAAGGCCGAGATGATGAAATTTTTGGAGAAAAATTATCGCGGCTATATTTCCATCGGCGATGCCATTAACGCGCTTTTAGGGCGCGACACTAAAAATCTTTTGCCCACCGAATTTATTTTATCCTTGATAAAAATGGAAATAAGCAAATGGCCGAAAAAGTCGCTGTTTATTGACGGCTTTCCGCGCGAGCTTGACCAGGTGTCCTATGCTTTATTTTTGAGCGACTTAATAGATTATCGCAGCGATTTGGATATTTTCGTGGCTATAAGCATTCCGGAATCGGTTATAGACGAGCGCATGAAATTCAGAGTCGTTTGCCCGGCCTGCCATACGCCGAGAAATTTAAAGCTTTTTGCCACCAAAGAAGTCGGCTATGATAAAGAAAAAAATGAATTTTATTTAAAATGCGATAATACCGCCTGCCCGGAAAAAAACGCGCGCATGGTTGGCAAAGAAGGAGATAATCTAGGCATAGAAACTATCAGGGAAAGGCTGGAATTGGATGAGAAATTAATCGCCAGAGTTTTTACTTTGCATGGCATCCCTAAAATTTTACTTAGAAATTCCATTCCGGCGGAAATCGCCGGAGAGTATGTTGACGATTATGAAATAACGCCGGAATACGTTTATGAGCTTGGCGCCGACGGCAACGTTAAGGTCGGTGAAAAATCCTGGATAATTAAAGATGATGAAGGCGTTGACGCTTACAGCTTGCTGGCGCCGCCCGTAGCCCTGTCTTTAATTAAGCAGTTGGCAAAAGTAATAAAGAAATAATAGTTTGACTGATTTTAATTTTTGCCTTATAATTGTGGATAAGTATATGAATAATACAATCGCCAGAAAAATAACGTTGATTTTACAAACCATTATTTTGGGCGTTATTTTTATTGATTTAAAATCATCGGGCGGTTAAAAAAATAAAAAAATTTGCATAAATAAAAAAATCGCCCAAAATAATAAGGCGGTTTTTTAAAATTAACAATTAAATAAAAGCAAGGAGGGGAAAATGCAAGGTGGACTTAAAGGTAAAGCGTTTAGACGAAGAGAAAGTTTAGCGATTCAGGAGACAGCTTTGTTTAAACGGCTGGTAGAAGCCATTAAAGATGACGATTCTGACGCCATCTTGAAAGTAAGGTATGATTTAAAGCAAACGCAAAAGGCGATTTTGGCACCATCTTAAAAGCGGAATTTGACTTGAAGTAAGCTGAAAAAGGGGGAAAAAATGAGTGAAGGAATTTTTGGTCAAGTGGTAGAAGTGAGCGGCGACAGAGAGCTTCATGCTGGCCTTCCGCCAGTTTGCCCTAAATGCGGATTTCCCGGCGGGGTAATAGAAGGTTCAGTAGATTGCGTAAAATGCAGGGATTCAGAGGGAGGAATAAAAAGAAACAGTATAACGTACGCTAGCGTGCGTTAGCGCTTAAACTCAAAAATGTTTTAGCGCTCGGGGGCGAAGATGATTTTTATCTCGCCCTCTTTTTTTATGCTAAATTTTAGGATAAAAGCGCGGAGCTTGATTTTTATTATAGATTTGCTATAATTATCCACAGATATGATTAAGACAATACAAAAAACTGCTTTATCTTTTAGTTTCTATTGGTTTTTTACCGAGAGAGCGGTTTTTTGTGGTGTTTTGACTAATTGATCACAAGTTAAAACTCACTAGGGAAACGAACCGGCTCTCCGCAAGGCGAGCCGGTTTTATTTTATTTAATGCTCTTTAAAATAACAAAAAGGAGGAAAAACGAGAATGAATTTTGCGATTTTAGTTAGATGGGGCAATGGTTTTATGGTGATGGCAACCGGCAAAACTCAAGAAGAGCTGGGCGAAATTAACCGGATTCATAACTGGGTGATAACAGGAATCCGCTTGCGGCCATATGAGTTGATCGGCCGGAGCGAATTGGAAGATTTTGAGGTTTTACAAAAACCCGGAGAAAGATTAGTCGTACCTGATTATGGATTGTCGGAAATGCAGGAAAACAAAAAAATTTATCGGTTGAGAAGAGTTAAATAAACAGAGGAGGAAAAATGAAAGAAGAAACAACAGAAACCGGAGAAATAACGGCAGAGGATAAAAAAAGAGAGGCGGAAAGAGGAGCGCTGTTGCATAGACTTTTAGGTTCTAAAGTAAAAGGCGAGGGCAATACTATTTTAAACATTAGCCTTTGCCTTTAAGCTGAAAAAGCCGTGATCGCTGTTTTAACCAAACAGCGGCGCGGCTTATTTTTTTAATTTGAAAAATATAATTAGGTTTTGCTATATTGCCTGAATGTAATATAATATAAACAGGCGCGATTTATTATAATTGGCTGTAGTTTGAGGCTATGGGTTATAGCATAACGGCAGTATCTGCCGGCTGGCAGGTTTATTTATCGGGATGTAGTATAATGGTAGTACGCAAGGCTGGGGGTCTTGTAGCGGGGGTTCGATTCTCCCCATCCCGACATAGACGAACGTTCGTGTTCACGGAGTGCGTCCGCCTTAAGGGCGGACGCACGCAAAAATAAAAAGTTTTTAAATTCAGCCTTAAAATCAGCCAAAATTTTCCACTCCTCCCGCCACTCCCAAACCACCTCTCTATTTAGCAAATGGCGGTTCGTTCCAATTTTTTCCGTAAAAGATTTTATTTCCATAAAATCTTTGGACAAAGCAAGTTTTTTGGCGTAGCTAGCGTCAATTATCCATTTTTTCAATGGTTCGAGCCAATTGTTTCCCTTTCGCCCAAAATCAGATTTCTTTTCCGAGAGGTCTGTTTTTGTTTGGATAAGTTCGTTCTTTTTAGCTAAATAAATATCTTTTTCAATGGTGCCGTCTAAATACGCGTTAACTAGCTTATCAAGTTTCATTTCCGCCTCTTTTATTTTTTCCTCTAAACTTTGGGCGAAAGATTTATTATCATCTTTTTGTTCGCTTTCCCAAATTTTAACTTTAGCTAACATTTTTTCTTTCCAGTCATCGTTAAGAGCGACTTTTTCTAGCCGTTCAGTCAGTTGATCAACTAATTTTTTCTCACCGATATACTTTTGACCGCATTTGCCTAATTTTTTAGTACAGCGGTAATAGGTATATATACCGCCGTTGCCTTTGGCTAATTGGGCGGTAATGGCCCCGCCGCACTCCCCGCACTTTAAAAGTCCGAGAAAAGGGAAACCGTGCTTTTTCTTTTTAACTCTAATCCTTTTGCCATTGTTAATGACCTTCTGAACGGCTGTAAAAGCCGCTCTGGAAACAATTGGCGGGAAATCGCCCTCATAGCACTCGCCAGCTCTTTCAATTATCCCCAGATAGATTTTGTTATTTAACATCCGATGTATAACCGCTTTACATAACGGTTTACCTAACTTGCCAACTACGCCCAAAAACTCCAGGCGCCGGCCCAGACTCCGATAAGTATGCTTGCCCGTGGCAAACTCCTCAAAAGCGATTTTAACCAGTTTAGATTTAAAAGGGTCTGGCTCAATGTTTCTAGTTTTAGGATTATTAACATAGCCGAAAGGAGCCAAACCCGGATATTGGCCGCGCCTGAGTTTTTGCCTAATTCCGCGCTTTACGTTCTCGGAAAGATTATCTGAATAGTATTTAGATTGCCCGAAAGCCACCTGTAGCATAAACAAGCCTTGCGGAGTTGGCTCAAACCAGAAAGTAGGGAAGCGCAAAGAAGCGATTTTACCGATGTCTATGCTGTAAATAATTTGTCCGCCGTCAACGCTGTTTCTTGCCAATCTGTCCGGATGCCAGGCAATCAAGCCGACCGGTTCTTTGCTGGCGTAAACTTTACTCATCATCTCGTTAAATATTTCCCGTCCTGGCTTCTTTGCGCTTTTACTCTCAATAAACTGCTCGGAAATAATAATGTTTTCTCGCTTGGCGTATTCGGCCAACTCCGCGAGCTGTGCTTCAATACTCATTATTTGCCTTTCCTCGTCCTCGGTGGATTTTCGGGCGTAAAGAAAGTATTTCATAGATGTTTAAAATTAGAGCGCGGAATTAAAACTTGCTTTGTCTGCCGCTCCCGATAGCAATCGGGAGCGGACGGAAAAAATTGGTAAGACAAAAACAAAATTTTTGTAAATTGTGGCTATACCGCGAAATCAGTATTTAAATCATTATTTAGAAAAATTTTGTTTTTGTCTTTGGGCGCTTCGCGCCCGACGAACCGCCGTTTGCTAAATAGAAAGGTGGTTTGGGAGTGGCGGGAGGAGTGGAAAATTTTGGCTGATTTTAAGGCTGAATTTAAAAACTTTTTATTTTTGCGTGCGTCCGCCCTTAAGGCGGACGCACTCCGTGAACACGAACGTTCGTCTATGTCGAGTTTATTAGACATAGCACGAACCTTTTTCCGGAAAAAGGAAAAATTTTAAGAAATTTTTCCAAAGCCCATTCACGCCCTAAATTCAAAGGCACGGCGGGCAAAAAAGGAAAGGGGTCGGGGGAAAGGAAATTTTTGCCCGCCGTGCCTTCCTCCCGCCGGAGCCTGTCCCGCACACCGATGCGGGAACGGGCTAATTCGCCTCTTTTTCAAGTCAAGATTATTTTTCGTATCCCGGTTACGGGATGCGCCGCCATTAGGTTGCGCTTGACCCACCCACCCGTTCGCGCGCAACTACAAGGAACTCCCTTTTGTATTTACTAAACCCTTGATTCTTGATAGTATAGTAATAGATTAACGAATATACATAGCTATTATTTTAATTATAGTAATATATTACAATGTCGTCAACAAACAAATCAATGATTGCTGAAAATATGAAGAAATACCGCAATAAAATGGGTATTTCACAAGACAGGCTATCTAAATTGGCGGATATTACCTACAACACCATTATTAAAATTGAATCAGGCGCTAATAAAAATCCGACCATAGAAACTTTATCCAAAATTGCCAAGGCATTGGGCGTTGGCGTCGATGATTTAATTAGATAAAAGTTTATTTCAAAAGTAAAAAGATAAGAATTGATTTTATTATGAATAATAAAAATAAAAAAGAGATAAATAATTTTGAGTTTGAGTTTGAATATGATAAGCCCAGGAACATTTTTAAATGCCAATTTTTTAAAGTTGGTTATGAAGATGAAAAACTCGGTTATGGTAAAATTGATAAAGATAAGGCCTATTGTTCTATAAGAGATGAAGAGCTTAGCAATTATAAAACCTGCTGTACTAAACATGAGGGTCAAGAGCCAAGCAAATATTTGCACTGTCAGTCTTATCAAGAAAAATTTGGCAATATGAGTGATAAAGATAGACTAGAATTAAGAAATTTAAAATTAATAAGAGAGTCAGTTATAAAAGCCGATCAGAGTGTGCAACAGGCGAGAAGGGCTAATATTTTAAATTGGGTAATGTTATTTATAACTTTGATTTCTGTTTTTTTACAATTTATTTTTCAAACAAAAACTTTAGAATTGCTAACTTAGCCCTGTCCATTTCAAAGGAAAGTTTAAGTATTTTTGCAAACAAAGAAGGGGTTAATCTGAGGCCGTTAATTAATATTAGTTCGATGATGTACAAAAACAGTGATTTTAAAGCTCCTAAAATAATTATTTCAAATGATGGCAAAGTTGAGGCATTAAATGTGTTAGTGCAGATTATAAGAAGGCAATTTGATGGAGAAAAATTTGTTGGGGCTGTATGGGGAGGCGGCGAAGGCAATCAATATATTTTTGAAAAGATGGTTACTTTTGAATCGAAAGAAATTAGACTACCAGAGGAATATGTTGTCAATCCGGAATATAATGTAATTGAGTTAAGAATTCACTATATGCGAAATTATGATAAACAGCTCTATTCGTATAGAACTTTCTATTTTTATCAGTCAATTAACAGCGAATTCGGAACCTGGATTAATATACAAAGGGCCAAACTAGATAAATCATATAATGAATCAAAAATAATTGAACAGTCGGAAAAATTGCCAATTGAATTATATGATGAAAAAATGTTAAAAATTATTAATGACGGTTTAACGGAATTAAATTAAATATCAGTTTTTGTTAGAAAACTAAAAATAATAATTATGAATTTATCTGATAACGAAAAACGAGATATTATAAAATATTTGGAATCAGGTAAGCCATTGCCGGAAAAATACCGCTTTTTGCTTTTCGGAGAAGCTAAAGAAGTTGAGCTTTTGTGGAGCGGAAAAACTGACGAAGTGGAGAGTATGGTTTTGCCTTTTCAGGCCATTGAACATATTGACGAGCCGAGAAGCGAGGAAAAAATTTCTGCGCAAAGTTCGCTTTTTGATACTTCCGGTCGGCAAATTAAGGGTTGGTCTAATAAACTTATTTGGGGCGATAATAAATTGATTTTATCCTCACTCAAAAATGGCCCGCTTAGAAAACAGATTGAAACCGAGGGCGGACTTAAACTTATTTATATTGATCCGCCGTTTGACGTTGGCGCGGATTTTTCTATGAATATTGAAATTGGCGAGGAATCTTTTACTAAAAAACCATCGGTAATTGAAGAGATAGCCTTTCGAGATACTTGGGGTAAAGGACAAGACTCCTTCTTGGCCATGCTTTATGAACGCCTATCGTTAATGCGCGATTTATTAGCACCGGATGGTCATATATTTGTTCATTGCGACCAAAGAGTAAATGCTTCTTTACGATTTCTATTGCATGATGTTTTTGGAAAAGAAAATTTCCGAAACGAAATAATATGGCAGCGGACTTCGGCGGGCAAGACCGTGTCGGGAAATTTACCCAAGAATTGTGATTATATTTTGTGGTGTACAAAATCCGATGATTATCAATATTTTGGTTTTAGCGGAGAGTTAACTAAGGAAAACATAAAAGTTTTTAGTAAAAATGATAATGACGGCAGGGGTTTATACAGAACACAACCCATAATTAAAACTTCAAGCCCTGGACCTGCTACAACATACGATTATAAAGATAATAATGGAAATATTTGGAAGTGTCCAAAAAAGGGTTGGCGGTTTAATGAAAACCGGATGAGAAAATTAGAAAATGATAATAGACTTCTTTTTACAACGGTCATCTCTGAAAAATATTATTTAAATGAAAGACTTGAAATAGGCAGACAACTATCAAATCTTTGGGCGGATATTAGTGGTAATACGGTCGGTTTTTCAAAAGAGAGCCAAGACTACCCCACGCAAAAACCAGAAAAACTCTTAGAAAGAATTATTAAAGCAACCACAAGCGAAAGTAATCTTGTTGCAGATTTTTTCTGTGGTTCCGGTACAACCTTGGCGGTAGCGGAAAAAATGGGTAGGAAATGGATTGGCGCTGATTTAGGAAAATTTTCTATCCATACTACCCGCAAAAGATTAATTGACGTACAAAGGGATCTTAAAAGTGAGGGTAAGGATTTTCGAGCATTTGAAATACTTAATATAGGCAAATACGAACGAGAAAAATTTCTGACAGTAAATGAAAATTTACGTGACGAAGAAAAAAGAATCCAGCGAGAAAATAAAGAAAAAGAATTTATCAAACTTATTCTCTCGGCGTACAAAGCCGAGCCGGTGGATTCATTTAATACTTTTGTCGGTAAGAAAAGGGATAGATTGGTCGCTGTCGGTTCAATTGACACGCCGGTTACCAATGATTTTTTAGAAAAAATAATTAACGAATGCCGAGAAAAGAAAATAACTAAAGCTGATGTTTTGGGATTTGATTATGAAATGGGGTTGGATTTTGAATCGGCAAAAAAACTGGGTATAGACGTGCAGTTTAAAGTCATCCCGCGCGAGGTGTTTGATAAAAAAGCCGTAGAAAAAGGGCAGGTTAAATTTTATGATGTCGCCTACATTGAAGTTAAACCAATAATTCGCGGGCGAGGTAATGTTAAAGAAATAGCAATTGAGCTGACTGATTTTTCCGTTTTTTATAATCAAGACAATACCGGCGAAGTTGAAGAAAAACTGCAATCTGGAGGAAATAAAATTATCATTGAAAACGGACAGGTGATCAAGATTTCTAAAGACAAAGATACGGATATCATTGAGCGCGAAGTTTTAACGAAAAAATGGACGGACTGGATTGATTATTGGTCTGTTGATTTTAATTTTGAAAGTAAAAAGGAAATTATTAGAGTTAAAAAAGAGAAAGGCGCTCAGGCTAAACTTGATGGGACAAAAGATCCTCAACAGCTGGAAATTGATGATTATACGGAGGTTTGGACCGGTAATTATATTTTTGAAAATGAATGGCAATCATTCAGGACGAAAAAAGACAGGACACTTCAGTTTACTTCCGCTTTCAAAGAAGCGCCAAAAGGTAAAATGAAAATCGCGGTTAAAGTGATTGATATTTTTGGAAATGATACGACGAAGGTTGTTGAAATTAAAATCTAGGCTATGAGCTATTTTTTAGTATTGTATTTTTTTAATATTATGAATTGGGAATTATTTTTTAATTTTATTGGTAATTTATCTCAAGTTGCTTTGGCGATCGCCGCATTTTTAGCTTTAAATAAATGGAAAGAACAGATGAAGGGAGGCGGTAAGTATAATGTTGCTAAAAAACTGATGGTTAGTTTCAGAAAAATGCAAGAAATAATAGAAAAAAAAGTCAGAAATCCTTTTTTACATCCCACTGAAGCCAATAAAAATCAAGATGATTATAATTGGCAATACTTCGTTTATCAGAAAAGATTTAAAGAAATGTACGATTATAAAATAAATAATTTTGATGAATACTCAATAGAAGCTGAAATTTTGTTGGGCGATAATGTTAAAAATATTATATCCGAATTTAATAAAAAAATAAATGAATTATCATTAGCACTTCAATGCGGATATAATATTTATAGAGGTGATACAAAGTATGAAGACGAAAGGTGTTGGCAAATGTATTCTAATAAGATTAGAGAAAATCAAGAATTATTGTGGAATATAGAAGGAGAAAAAAATAAATATTCTCCAGAACTAGAAAAAATAGTTAATGAATTAAAAAAAGAATTGAGTCAATATATACAATAGGTAATTCTGATTATAATTTATGTATGAAAGAAAAAAAGAATCAAAATAAAAATTCTATTAACTCTATAGTCGTAGGTTTTCCTGTTATCGCCCAAGGATTAGAGGCTCTAGGATACACGACAAATAAATTTTCTTTTGTAGCAAGCGCTGTTTGCGCTCTTATTTCAATATGGGGAAACTTTGCAAACAAAAAAGTTTCCGATTTTATGCTTCAATTTGAAGAGCATAAAGATGATCTTGTTATGAGCGTTGTTCAATCAGATAAGTTTATATCAGTTTTTCTTGAGCTGTTTGATAGAAATATTAAAGAGAGCAATGAAGAAAAAAGACAGTTGTTAAAAAATTATATTTTGAATATGGCTATTGGGATTGAGCAAGATTTTAATGAACATACGAAATTAATTAATGTTCTAAATAATATTACCGCCGATGAGTTGATAATATTAAAAATGTGGGGGGAGGGTGGTATTATATCTAACAACACAAGGTATAAAAATATAGGTAGAATAACAGTAAACGAGATAAGAAACTGCGTTTTGGATACAAGGAGTGTTAAAAATAATAATAAATTAGGAGCTGAAGAAGATTATATTTATAACCTATCTAAGGTAAAAGACAAATTAAATCAGATACTTCTGTCTTTAGGCTATAAAGATTTATTGTATGTCTTAAGTGAAAATAATTTTGGGTCCGGAGAAGAAGCGAGAGTAAAAAATATTACAAATTTTGGTAAAAGTTTTTTAAATTTTATAAGAAAATAATGTATCCAATTATAGAAACAATTAAACAAGCTGCTAGAGAAAAAAAAGTTTTAAAGATTATTTATCGTGAAAAAGACGGTACAAGCGAAGGCTGGCGATATGTAGAGCCTTACAGTTTTAGCCATGATAATGGTGAAGACGGTTTTTTTGCTTGGGATGCGAGCAAGGGCGGCATTAGAAGATTTTCAATAGACAGAATTAATGACGCTCAAGTCACTGATGAAACATATAATCCTAGATATGGAATAGAAATTTAATATGGAAAATAAAAAGTTTAGATTAAAAATAAAAAAGAAAACTTTACTCATAATTGATTGGGCAAATGTTTGGGGTTGGTCAAAAACTTTAAAATGGGAGGTATGCCCTAAAAAATTATTTAAATTTTTTGATAGGCCAAAAATTATTGGCAGAAGATTGTATCATGGAGTGGAGGTTGGTCAGCAAAAATCAGAAGAGTTTAAAGTTGAAATTGAAAATATTGGGTTTATTTCGGTTTCTAAAGAAGTTAAATGGCCGCCAGTTTTTTTGGAGAAACAGCAACATTTTAAAAAAATTGTAAAAGATTTGTTTGACGTTTTAGACAATGTTAAAAAAACAAATTCAGAGCTTTCAATTAAACTTTATGATTTAGCTCAGAAAATTAATAGTTTACTGGATGATCTTGCGAGCCTAGAAAAGGAAGGATCTCTTAAAAATATTTTTAGTTCTATCGAGGACTTAGATAATGAATTAAAAAAATTAAATATTGATATAGGCGGTCTTCAAGAAAATTTAAAATTACCAGTTCGACGCAGAAAATGCGATTTTGACGTTGAAATAACTAGAGATGCATTAAATTTAGTAAATGATTATGAAACCCTGTTGCTTTTTAGTGGCGATGGTGATTATGCCGCTTTAACTAAAGATTTAATTCAAAAGGGTAAAAAGGTAATTTTGGTATTTGCTCCTGGTCATATGGGAAAGGAATATCTTGAAATAGAGAATGATCTTTTTTATGCTTGTTCGATTGTTAATCTAAGAAATATTTTACAAAAATAAATCCGAGGAATTGCTCCCTCGGATTTATGTGTATCTCAACGAATAAATTCATTGAGCGTGATTAATTAAAAGATAACATAAAAATATTTAAAAATCAATAGAAAATTGTTAATAATATTATTTTATTTAATGTTAGCTATAAAATATGGCTTTACACAAAAATTTTCCAAAAGATAAATTTCAAATACTTAGTCCAGCAATCAGGTGGTTTCCGGCTGATGAAGATTTACGAAAAGAGGGTTATGAAAAACTTTTGCCTCCTTTTGTGCCGGAATTACGAGAAAAGGTGGCTGAGTGGCGAAAAGATAATTACGAAGGCGCAAGCGAAACTTCAAAAGCTCTGCTTAACTGGTGGTTTAAAGAACCGCATACGATTTATATTAAAGACGGTACTAGCGTCGCTTTTCAATATTATTATGCCCAAAGAGAAGCTGTGGAAACTATTATTTGGTTGTATGATGTAGAAAAAGTCGCCAATAAATACGATTTAATCAAGTTTGATAAATTAGGCCGGGTAAGCCCGAATATGTTTACCGAAGATTGGCTCCGTTTTGTAATAAAAATGGCAACCGGAAGCGGAAAAACAAAAGTGATGAGTTTGTTGCTCGCTTGGTCATATTTTCATAAGCTCTACGAGGAAAATTCGGAATTATCAAAAAACTTTTTACTCATTACGCCGAACATCATAGTTTTAGATCGAATCAAAGCTGATTTTGAAGGCTTAAAAATATTTTATGAAGATCCGATTTTACCTGATAACGGTTATCAAGGACAAAACTGGCAGGACGATTTTCAAATTAAATTACATTTGCAGGACGAGGTTGGCACAATTTCAAAATCTGGAAATATTTTTCTGACGAATATTCATCGAGTTTACGAGGGGAGTGTTAATGAAGCAAATTTTGACGATGAAGATTCTTCTGATTATTTTTTAGGCAGTAAAGTGGTTGGCAAAACTAATGATTCAAAAGTTGATCTGGGCGAAATTGTGCGTGATGTTGACGAGCTAATGATTATAAATGACGAAGCGCACCATATCCATGATCCAAAAATGGCGTGGTTTAAATCTATTGAAGATATACATAATAGATTATTACAAAAAGGCAAAAAATTAGCTTTACAAATTGATGTTACGGCAACGCCAAAAAATAATCGCGGTGAAATTTTTGTGCAAACTATTTCCGATTACCCCTTAGTTGAAGCTATACATCAAGGCGTGGTAAAAAATCCAGTTTTACCGGATCAGGCCAGTCGAGCAAAACTACAAGAAAAACAAAGCTCCCTGTTCGCTGAAAAGTACGAGGATTTTATTAGATTAGGCGTTGAAGAATGGGAGAAAACCTACAAAGAGCTTGAACCGACCGGCAAAAAATCAATTCTTTTTATAATGACCGACGACACAAAGAATTGCGATGATGTCGCGGGTTTTATTGAAAAAAATTATCCTAAATTAAAAGGCGCGGTTTTAACAATTCATACTAATAAAAGCGGTGAAATTTCTGAAACTACTACTGGCAAAAAAGAAAAAGAATTACAGGAGCTAAGGAAAAAGGCCAACAATATAGATAGCTTAGAAAGCCCATATAAAGTTATTGTGTCCGTTCTTATGCTTAAAGAGGGTTGGGATGTAAAAAATGTAACAACAATCGTGGGTTTGCGCCCGTACGGGTCTGATTCAATGATATTGCCAGAGCAAACACTTGGCCGTGGTCTGCGTCGAATGTTTTTTGGCCAAGATGTTGAAGAATATGTAAGCGTTATTGGTACGCCGGCGTTTATGGAATTTATAGAATCGATTAAAGCAGAAGGCGTTGAATTAGAAAAGAGAAAAATGGACAGAAGCGGCACCCCGATAACTCCATCAGTTATTGAAGTTGACAAGGAAAATCCAAAAAAGAATATTGATAATTTAGATATTGAGTTACCGGTTTTAACGCCAAGGATACAAAGAGAATATAAAAATTTGAATTTATTAGATGTTGCAAAATTTAATAATAAAAAGATTGGCGTAAAAGAGTTTAGCGAAGAAGAAAAAAAGGAAATTATTTTTGTAGAAGTGGTTGATGAGAAAATGCACCATACTACTATTTTAAATAGTTCTATTGAGCCGAATTATCAGAGTGTAGTTGGGTTTTTTGTCCAGAGAATAATGAAAGAATTAAGGCTGTTTGGTTGTTATGATATTCTTTTCGAAAAAGTTAAGGATTTTGTTTGTAATTATTTATTTAATAATAATATTGATCTTAATGATTCAAATATTTTAAGAAACTTATCAGAAACAGAAGTTGTCAAAACAATTATTGAGTCGTTTAAAAAAGGAGTAAACGATTTAACCGTTCAAGATGTAGGCGATACAGAAATAAAAAATTATATAAAAGTAAGCAGCGCGCGGCCTTTTGTCGTAACTGATAAAAAATATTTATTACCGAAAAAGAGCGTGTTTAATAAAATAGTCGGTGATAGCGATTTTGAACTTGAATTTGCCGATTTTTTAGAGAGCGCTGACGATGTTATTTCATTCGCAAAAAATTATTCTGAAATTCATTTCAAAATTGACTACAAAAACGCCAGCGGCGCGATTTCCAATTATTATCCCGACTTTTTTGTAAAGACCGATAATAAGACGGTTTATATTGTAGAAACAAAAGGGCGAGAAGATTTAAATGATATTGAAAAAATAAACAGGTTAAAGCAATGGTGCGAAGACGCAAGCGAAAGACAGAAAAAAATTGAATATAAAATGATTTATGTGAAGCAGGAAGAGTGGGATAAATACAAATCGAAGAGTTTTAAGCAGTTGGTGGAGGTGTTTAAATGATCGGTGGTGTTTTAAGTGAAATATAGATATATATGTTTATAAAGTCGCTAACAATCAAAAATTTTCGTTGTTTTGGTAAGGGGGCAAATGGTAAAGGAACAACGATTAATCTAAATAAGGGCTTAACTGCTTTTATAGGTCGAAACGGAAGTGGTAAGACTGTAATTTTGGAGGCACTAAATTATTTGATTGGGTCGGATTATTTACCGACAAAAATTAGCGAAAAAGATTTCCACAAAGAGGCGAGTGGCACAAAAATGGAAGATGCTATAATAATTGAAGGGGAAACAGAGAATCCTTTTTATGTTGATATTGATGTTATTAGTAACACAAACATTGCATCAAAAGTGATTGTTCCTTGCAATAAGATTAGATTATTTATAAAACGTCGAGAGAAAGCGGAAAAAATTTTGGATGATCCCTTTAGAATAGAAAAAACAGTTGTTCCAATTTTAGGGAATATTGACGATTCGATATATCAGAGCCAAAATTTTAAAAAATCATATAAGATAATTTTATTATCAGAGGTTGATTCAGTTGTAAGTGATTTAGATTCAGCTAAAGAAATAATTAAAGATTTACTGAAAGGAATTACCACCGAGGCTGCCCAAACTGATAGATTTTACCAAATAAAATTTAAAATAAAATCTGGAGTTATAAGAGAAGCTTCATTCCCAAGTTATAGCCTGACATTTAACCCTAATCGAATTAAGGGATTGGCAAAGTCTTATTATCTATCTAAAGATAGGAATAAAGACGTTGCAGGCTCCTATTCTTTAATTTTTAAAATTTTGACCGATTTACATTGGCGATATAAAAAGAAGCAAGCAAACAATGAAAGTGATTTGATTCCGCAGGAATATGATACACTCGCGGGATTATTAAGAAGTATTGTTGATGAAAAAGGAGTTTTGATTAGAAAAATAAATGACAAAGTAAAGTCAGTTTGTTGTGAAGATAATAATTTTCAAATCGATTTTATAGATATTGAACAGCCTTATAAATCAGCCTTTATAGCAAAAAAAGAAGGAGAGAAATTATTATTACCGGAAAATCTTGGCTCTGGTTTTAATATTTTGATTGCCTATGCTCTTTTTGCGTATGTCGCAGATCAAGAAAAAATTCCAATTGTTTTGATTGTAGACGAGCCAGAACTTCACCTGCATAGTGATTGGCAAAAAAAGATGTATGATATTTTTACAAAACAAACTGATTTACAGATTATTTATTCCTCTCAATCTGAAAATTTTATTTCTTTAAAAAATTGGAAACAAATTAGAGCAATTTCAAACTTCCAAATTTTTCCGAAGGAAGAAGTTTTGCAAGAACAAATTGCGGCTACTGATGGCCAAACAGGTACAAGGGCAGATTATCTCGATGACTACGCAACTAAAAATTTAGATATTAGTACGGTTTTACGTGAAAATCTTGAATTGTTTTTTGCTAAAAAATGTATTTTGGTTGAAGGACCTTCTGAAAAATATGGTTTACCAAAACTTTTAAAACTTTCCGGCTGTGATGTAGATAATTTTTCTGTTTCAATAATTCCCGCGTGGGGTAAAACAAAAATTAAAAATTATCAAATGATTTGTAAAGTTTTTGGCATTGATTATTTTACGATTTTTGATAACGACAAAGCGACTGAGGATGAACCAACAAATGAAAATACGGCGATAGAAAATAATGTTCAGAATGAACAGAAAATAAAATTTTCGACAAGTTTTGAATTAAAACTTGGGGTAATTGGCGATAATAAATTTCAAAAAATAGTAAAGAAGATTGATGAATTAACTGATATAAATTTATTAGATCAGGAGATTAAGGGTTGTACAAATAATTTAAAAACTTTTATAGAGAGTAATAATTTAGGTACTATTTAAATACTAATTTAAATCAGTATTTCTAAAAATATGGCGATAAGAAAATCAGAAGACAAAAATATTCGTAAAATTTTAAAAAGCGGTGATAGCTATGCCGTAACGATTCCGATTGAAATGATCAATGAACTAAAATGGAGAGAAAAACAGAAAGTAGTTGTCAAAATGAAAGGAAAGAGTATAATTGTTAGAGATTGGAAATAATTTTATTATACCGATCAGATTTTAATATAAGAATTTATTATATAAATTTATGGAATTTTCTAGTGATGAATATATTAAAATTGGCGAGATTGCAAAACCATTTTGGGAAAGAGGTGTTTCTCAAAAACCACCTCAATTTGTGATTTTTATGGGCGGAGTTGGCTCTGGAAAAACAACAATTCGCAGGGAAAAATATGCGACTGGTTATGTGCATTTTGATTTTGGCGAGATTTACAAAACTATAAAAAAAGAATTTGAAAAAAATAATCCCAAGTTATCAAGCTATACCGCCTTGGCGAGCGACATGATTTTAAGAGAAAGCCTAGGGGCTGGGAAAAATATTGCGATTGAAATTATAGGCGACAATAAAGCGTTAATCGATCCGCTCATAGATAAAATGAAAAAGCTTGGTTATGAGCTTTCTCTACAATTTATTTCCTGTGATCCGGTAGAAGCCTATAAACGCCATTTAAAAGCAGTCAAAGAAGATAAGAATTATTTATCTGCCTATTTTACCCAGGAAGCCACTTTGTCATTTTTTTATCAACAGCTGGAATTAGGCGAAATGCCAGTTTCTGAACAAAATAATATGGATAGTGCAATTATTGAAAAAGCGGTAAAATGAAAGGCGGCGCGCTAGTTTTATTGACACGGAGTTTAGTGGTTTATAAAATAAGGTTTAATAATCAAAAACAATATGGAAATAAATAATTTTGATAATTTAAAAGAAAAAATGCATTGTCCAAAAAATGTGATAACCGAGAATCTTCGCATTTGTGTTGTACCTAGCAAAGAAATGGCAAAATTGTATGTAAAAGAGAGTAGCGATAAAGATAGGATTGGTTCCAGCATTGAATTTCCTGCTACCTACAAAGTATTTTTAATAAACGATGGTAGTCGAGATATTAAGAATATAAATTTTTCCGTTTCTGGTTTCGACGGCTCGGGTGACGAACTGGAGTATATGGATAAGCGTGAAAAATCTATTAGAACCATGAAAACCGGAAAGGCGTTATTGATTGAAGAATTGGATTATGGACTTTTGGATTATGCTATGGACTATACTTTGAAGATATATTGGATGGACGGTACGCACAGCAAAGTATGCTTCGAAATATTTAAATCATATGGTCTAAAAGAAGAGACAATGTCTTTCGAGCCAATACTTAATTCGTCCGCATACCATTTAGAGTTGAAAGATTGTGCGGGCAGTAGTAAATAATTAAAAGTTTTTATGGATAAGAACAGTAATAACGTTATTGAAAAGGCCGTACGAGTTTCGGTTATTGCACATAAGGACCAAACTCGCAAAGGTGATAGTTTACCATATATTATTCATCCGTTTATGGTTGCTTTAAAACTGGCAAAATATAATTTTCCGGATGTTGTTATCGCGGCGGCTTTGGCGCATGATATTTTGGAGGATACGGAATTTCCAGAAGATAAATTGAAAGATGAACTTGGCGAGGAAGTATTGAAAATCATTAGAGCTGTTACAAATGATGAATCCTTGCCATGGGAAGAAAAGAAGAAAAAATATGTTGAAACTGTGCGCGATGGTTCAGAAGGAGCAAAAGCAGTTGCTGTTGCTGACAAAATTCATAATCTTGAGAGTTTGCTGATTGCTCACGCAGAACAGGGGTCAGATCTTTGGAAAAAGTTTAATAGAGGCAAAGAACAAAAATTATGGTTTGAAAATGAAGTTTTAAAAATGCTTAAAGAAACTTGGCAACATCCTCTGATTGATGAATACGAGAAGTTGTTGGAGCAAGAGAAGAATCTGGAATAAAGATAGGCGGCGCGCCAATAATATTGGCACGAAAAATAATCTTGGCTTGAAAAAGAGGCGAATTAGCCCGTTCCCGCATCGGTGTGCGGGACAGGCTCCGGCGGGAGGAAGGCACGGCGGGCAAAAATTTCCTTTCCCCCGACCCCTTTCCTTTTTTGCCCGCCGTGCCTTTGAATTTAGGGCGTGAATGGGCTTTGGAAAAATTTCTTAAAATTTTTCCTTTTTCCGGAAAAAGGTTCGTGCTATGTCTAATAAACTCGACCATATGAAACCTTCAGCGTTATGAGCGCATGGAATGCGCTCGCGGAGTTTACCCGCCGAGGAGGCGGGCTCGCGCATTAAGGCAAAGTTTTTAAATTCAGCATTAAA
>JBAZRI010000012.1 GCA_041662965.1 Patescibacteria group bacterium
TCGCTCTTTACTACTATTGCTTTCTGCGCCTTTACCGGTTGATAAACAATTTTTTCTTCCTTAAAAGGCTCAAAAACTCCGCCCCTGATTATGCCTATATGCCCGGGCTCATCTACCGGTATATCTTCTTCTAATCCTTCTAAAGTTAACGAAGATAATTTTAATCTTTCATATAAATCCAATAGCGTTTTAACTCTGACTTTTTCCTCTTCATTTAAATTTTTTATGTTTTTATTATTGGTAAAATATTGGATTCTTTTTATATTATCAACCGCGTCTGAACCTAAATTGCTATTGTAATCTAAAATCCAGTTACCCACGGTTGAAATTTTTTCCTGGCTGTTAATAATTAATTTATTTTTAGTCAATTTTTCTTGATTATCTAACAACGCCTGCCTTAATTCTTTCTTAAAATTATCCCTGTCCTGGAAAACTATAAATCCAAGCAAATATGACTTTAACTTCTGCTGGATATCATAATCAGGTATTTTGTATATTCGCGTAAAATTATTTCTAAAAAGATCTATAACTTCATCGTCCGTCAAAATATTTAACACCAGCCACTTTAATCTTGTAATTATCTTTTTATATTCAACATATAAATAATAATTTTTATCTTTAAAATCTTTAGTTTGATTTAAGGCCTGCTCCAGCGAGGTGATTAATTTAGAGGCTTCATGAACTTCATCATAAATCATCATATCTTGCGCCCGATTTTTAATCTGTTTAAAAAATTCTTCGCTTTTTAATTTTTCTTCATTATATAACATAAACATTTAAATTCTAAGTTGATTTTTTTATTTCTCAACTGCTCTTAGATCGCTTTTTACTCTAATAGTCGCTCATCTTGCCAGGCTTCACTCCTTCACTTTTTCGGTTCTTTATCTCCTTCTTTTTTGGTAGATTTTCTTATAACCATACCATCTCCTCTTAATTTTTCTCTTACACCACTAAGCACGCCCTCGGCATTTTTTATTTCCTCGCCAATTTTTTTAAGTTCTGCCGGTGAAGCGTTGCTGGTTTCCGCGTCAATCTTCTTCATTAAAAGATTAGCGATATATTTTTCACCGCCAAACGCAGCGGTTTCCAAGGCTAATTGCTTGTGACTTATAGTACCGCCCTCCTTAGTGGTATAAGATGTGCCTAATTTATCCATTATCTCAACCAAAGATTTCTCTTTAAACTTCCCCCCGTTTCCTTCATACATCATGTAATTTACAAAAGTATTCTCTGCAAAATTTGGATTAAGCCTTTTTCTGTCGTTTACTTCAAGGTCTAGAGTCGGCGCCGTTTTTAAGAAATTTTTTGTGGTTAAACCATTGGCGACAAATCTCCTCTTAATTTTTTTATTATCATCTTCATCTTCATATTGAATCTCGGAACCCTGCCCTATCCTATTTAATTTTCTTAACATAGTTTCCACATCCATCTTCATGGTCTCGCCATGAGCTCTGGACTGTTGCTCCTCGTCGCTTCGTTGATAAAATAATCCATTCTTTTTACCCACGCTTTCGGATAAATTCATATGAGTAACCGCTTTGGCGCGGGAACTAAACTGGCTTTGAATGGAAAGCGCCTCTTGCTCGGATAATCCCATTTTCCCCTGTACATACTGTTTAAAAAATCCTCTCATGCCGGAATTGTCTTGCCTGAAAAATTCTCCTTCTTTGGTTACTACGTTACCATTGTCATCCAAAACATCGGCTTTCGCCCTATGCTTCTGAAGCATTTCATTGCCATGACCAACTTCCACGGCATGTAAAATCATGCCAACCGCCAATTCATTATCGCCATTTTCTATGGCTTTATCAAATGTTTCTACGATTTCATCTTCATTGTCTTTCATTCCGGATTTTTTCGCCGCTTCCTGATAAGCAGTCATACTTTTTTGATGAGCATAAAAAGTTTGCGGCGTTTCATATTTTGCCATTTCTTCTCTTTGTGTTGCTATTTCATTATTAATTTCAGACTTTCTCTTTTCCGTAGTTGCTTTTTCATCTCTTTCTTTTTCTAATTTTTCAATATTTTTTCTAACGCCCCCCGCCTTCCAGGTCGATTGCATAATACCCATCTTTTTCGGATCACCACTCACCTTCCAGGCTCTATTCCATAAAAAACCTTTAGCCGCGGCTTCGGAAAAATCCCTGGACGCACCCAAACCGCCTCTAATCAATTTTCCCTCTTTTAGCATGGAAGCCGATTTTTCTTCTATTCTTATATCTTCTTTTCTTTTCTTTTCCGCCAAAGTTTCTCTGAAACCGGCTATTACTTTTGACGGTCTAATTTCAAAGCCATGTTTAGAAGCGGCAAATTTTCTCGCCGCCCAACTGCCAACTTTTAAACTTCCCCCGCCCATAAGTTTCGGCGCCCTCTTCGCCCAATCCAAACCTTTACCGGCGATACTGGCACCAACACCGCCGATTTGCTGGGTTATCATTAGCCCACCAAGCAACATGCCAATAGAAAGTATAAAAGGCAAAAAATCATTTAAACAAGTAATTTGAGTAATACCAAGATTAATACTAGCGCATTGGCTGGTGCCGGTCTGATTGACGACAATATCACCAATCTTAGTAATCTGTCTTGATGTTATTAGTGCCATCCAAATAAAAAAAGCTAAAACCGGACCATTAATTATATATTTAGTAAATTCCGACCACCATTGGGTTGCGTATTTTTGTCCGGCCGGAAAAGCAGCCGCTAAAAATGCAATGGGTGATAGAACTATATAAATCCATAACATGATTATTCTCATTAAAAAAACCGCCATAGCCACGAACAATACTATGCCGGAAATAATTAAAAACATAATACCAATCAACATACCTGCGACAACTTGGAGCACGCTCCAATCGCCAGTACCCCAATCCTTACTAGCGGTACCCATAAAATATTTAGCCATCTTAACCGTATCAACAAAATTACCAGCGCCTCCCCAAGCATTAACAAAAGTAAGCATTATAACCTGAGACGCGTCTATAATTAAGCCACAAATCGTTCGGGAAAAATTTATTAAAACAGCCATGATTAATAATTTTGGCAATAATTTTTTCCATTCATAACTTGGCAGTCTTAAAATTGTAGCAAAAGCAATTACCAATAAAATTAAAATAAAAAACATATTGCATAAATCTCGCACTATTATCCAAGCATCTATGATTGAAGGCTCACTTATAAAAGTATTATATTGAGTAATGCTTATTAAAGCGCTAATAACTAAACCATTCAGAGCGCCAAATATAGCCATAACTAAAACCGCAATAGTACCCACGGCTATTAAAATTGGTGACGACACTACTGTTTTCACTGCGTCCCATGCAATACCGAGGCCAGAAACATCACCAGCATTTACATCTTTGGGTAATAAAACAACTACCACCGCTAAAATAAATAGCCCAAGTAAAAAATACTTTCTATTAAAATTAACTTTTCTGAATAATTTTTTCATTTTATATTAAAAATTTATTTCACTGATTGCGTGGCCGCCGGTTGCGCCTTGTTAACTTCCCCGGTCATAGTCTTAAAAGTACTTTCGTCGGTAAACATTGCGACAAAACCAACAACTACAAAAAAAATTATTACATCTATAAATATTAGTACCATAACCTCAACCAAACCGGCACTTTTATTTATAATTTTACCGGCTCCGCCGGTTGCTTCAACCGCTTTCGGCGGCAGCCACTCTTCGCCTAATTTACAAAATAGTTCTTCCCCAAAAACACCTTTTAAAAAAACATGAATATTAATCCAAATTGAACTTAAGCCCCAGCTGGGCAATAATGCTTTCCACGCCCACTGCAATGCTCGGCTGGTTATTTTTTTCAGCGGTGATAAAACTTTTTCTTTTATCTTCTCCTTAACCCTTTCTTTAATATTTGACGCCTGCCGCGCCTCTTGAACTCTTTGCCTTAAAGTTTTCTGCTCGCCGGTTGCGTCCGTTTCATCTCCACCCACCTGTCCGCCTGCCGCGCCGCTTTTCTCTTCTTTTAACTTCCTCGCCGCCGCGTCCTGCTCTTTCGGCGCGAGCGTGTTATTCATTAAACTGCTATCTAAATTTTCCATAAGTTTTATTTGTCATTGGAAATTTGTCATTTGTCATTTCCCATTATCTTTCCTTAACCACCACATACCCGGCGAAACTCTGCCAGGAAGCGCAATCATTAATACTATTGCCGCCGTTGCACCAGCCCCAATTATCTTTAATCTTAATCTTCGGCTTAACTTTGCACTCCCCGGTGATTAAACAATCAATACAACTATCGCCTGCGTTTGAACCGCCCGAGCAAGTAAGATTAACACTATTGCACGAACCGCCAGGGCATTGATTCTGGTTGGATTTAGCCTTTAAATCCCAATAACTATATAAATGATATAGCGAATGGGGATTATCCGCGTTAGGCCGATCGCGCATCTCCACGCCGCTGACAATCGTCTGCTCGCCGTCGCCCCAGTCAACCGCGTACATCACCAAAGGCAATTGCTGTGAATCAGTCTGGCTGTTAAAAGTCAGGCTGGCGAATTGGCTGGAAAATAAAGTGACGTTTCCGCTCGCGGCGGCATTGACTTTGATATTGTTTATGGCCGGCGGAATAGCGCAGTAATCGTTCGGATAAATCGGCCGGATATTATTCAAGCATTTATCGGTCGGCGGCCCCCAGGTGGAACCGGCCGCTATTTCATAATGGCCGCCATTCGCGCCTTCCTGCCATTGCCAAGCGCCATAGCTTTTGGCGAAAATCCGCTTGACGGTTTCGTTGCTATGCAAGCTGCCGGCGCGGACGGTTTGCGCTTCCGGCTCGTCAAAGAAAAGCGGCTGATTGCCGTCGCTAGACGGCGGCCGGCTGTCCCATTCGTAAGGATTACTGCTGGGGTAAGGATTTTTAACACCGCCGAAAGGAGGATAATCGGTTAGATAAGTATAACCGCCAGCGGGCACATGGAATGTTTCGGTTATGGCCGGATCATTAGGAATGACATAATCGGTTCCTTTATACATCCGAGCGCTCCAATATTTATTCTGCCCTACCGACGTAACGGCTTGCACTATTTTTTTGCAATATGGAATTTTATAATTTATGGTATATGCTACATCATAGTTTTGTTCGCCGCATTGGTGACTCCCATGGGTTGTAGTATAAGCATAATTTATTCCTTCTAAAGAATTGTCTGCATTAAAAACCACTGAAAAACTAGCGGTCATTCCACTAAAAACGTAGGTAGGCGGAGCCCATGAATTACTTGGCGTTGCCGGCTCCCCGCCCCAACCAGATATGCTCGTAATAAATCTTTTGTCTAAAAACTTTGCTTCATTGGCAGACACTAAACTTGTGAACGTGCTCGCCGGATATGTCCCAGAGCTTGGAGCGCAGACGCTCATTGGCGCTGTAACTGATTTATTATAATATTGCAAATCCGTGCAATAATACACCGGAAATCTGTCATTATATCCGGCGCCTTCTTCTACGCCGTCGCCTTTAACTTTATCAATCGGATACCATAAAAGGCAGGTGTTGGGATCGCCGGGCGCGCGGTCATATTCAAGGCAATAGCCGTACCAGCCTTTTTGCCGGGCGCCCGAATCCTCGTAATAATCGCAGGATAAAGAATCTGATTCAGGATAAAGACGGCAGGCTTGAGCCGTGTACCAATTATCTTTGGAATTTAAAGCCGGCCTGATTTGAATATTGTCAAAATAAAAATTACCCTGGGTGGCCGAGGCCGAATCCGAATAGAGAATAACTTTAATTTGGCTGATATCGTTGCTGAAAATATCAAATCTGCCCAGCTTGAATGTCCAGCCATTGCCGCTAGCTAAAGAAATTTCCGGAGTTAAAGCCATCGGACCCTGGCTTTGGCCTAAGCTGTTAAAAGCTTCGACTTTAATTTTAGCCGAGCCTGATTTTAAATTTATGGTATTGATATTGGCGGTTATGACGTAGCTCGTGGGGTTGCCGGCCGCGCCGCCGACCACTTCAACGAATTCGCTGGTGGCGCTGAAAGTTGAGCCTAATTTCAAAAAATTCTGGCCTTCTATCGCGCGGCCGATGCCTTCGTTTTGGGCTTCAATCGGATTATTAATAACCTTAAAAATATTATCGTTCCAGGAAGTATTTTCCGCCACCCAGCCAAGCGGATAGCCGTTAGAGCCGGCGATTTCAAAATTGCCGTTGGCCAAGTAGGCCATTTCTCCGGCTTGTTTCATGGCGCCTAAAGGATAATAATCGGCTTTTAAGCTGCCGTTTAACAGGCCGACTTTGGCATAACCTGATAAATTGCTGACTTTATCCGCGCCTAAGGCCTCAACCGCCTGGTTTGTTTTATTAGACCTGATAAAGCTGTTGCAATTGCCGTTCTCGTCCACGCCGTCGCATAAACCAACGTCATAACAAGTATTATTGCCTTTTTCGTCTTTAATATAACTCCGGCAGGCCAGCCATTTATCGCAAACACGATCCGGCGTAACTTTTATTATGATATTTGCGTCTTTATCCGCGTCGGCGCCGCTTATCGGTCCGGAGCCGTCAACCGTAATGTCCGCGTCCCAATCAAGTTTGGCCAAACCGGCGCCCGATTGCTTTCTTTCATTAAATAAAACACAATTTTTATTGTAATTAACTATGCCATTACAGCTCTGGCGGTCTAAATTCTGTTTTAATTGATAGTCTATGGCCACTTTTTTTAATTCCACCGTGCCAAGATTATCACCGGCGGTAATCATACAGCTGTTCCCGCCAGTCGCGCCCGAGTAAAAAATTCTGCTGTTGTCATAATCTTCGGCCGGCAGGCTGATAGAGTTCACGGAAGCTGACAAGTTATTGTTATTATCCAAATTATAAATTCCGGCGGCGGGACAGCTGATAGCTAAAGCGCCGGCATCGGCTTTACGCGCCAAGCGATAAACCGTGTTAGCCTCTAAAACTACGTTTTGCGTTAAGCCTTCCCAACCGTCATTGGTATTGGAATTAAGGTCTAAATCCTGAAAACTGCCGTTAAAAATTATACTGGTATTAAATTTGGATAAAGGGTCAAGATATTCGCTGCAGCCTGATTCAGACGCCGCGCAGATTCCGGCCCAATTATTCGCCGGCTGGCTTACTTTATTGCCGATGCCGCCAAAACCGAAAGTTTTATAATCGCTGGTCGGACAGAGGTTGTCTGAAGTTTCCAATTGGCAGATAACATTAGCCGAACAATCCGCGTTGGTTAAGCAGACCGCGCCGTTGTTATCCCCGCAACGTTTAACTTTTTTCTTAAGCCAACTCTGGCCTTCGCCCGCGCCGGCCTGCCGCCGCCATTCGCAAACCTGATCGCCCGGATCTTTAAAATAACTTTCGCCGTCGTCGTAAGAATAAGCTTGGCAGCCGACCGCGTTGGCGGCGCATAAAATCTTATCGTATTTATCCGGATTATTTTTTAGATAAACATCGCCATAAAGCGTGGCGGTTTCGTAGCTATAAGGCTTGCCTAAAAACTCGCAGCCTTTTTGCTCTGACTCGCATAATTTATCTTCATCATAAACCACGTAAGCGAAACTATCTTTAGGCACGGTTACTCTGCTGGCCGCGTCAGCGCTGTTAAATACTTCCTCAAACGGATTGGTTGAATTATGCGTATCAATCATTAATTCGCAGCCTACGGCCGATTCCGAGCATAGTTTGCTGAACTGCTTTAAATAATGCGTTTTATCCGCCCGGTCGGTGTACTCGGCGCAGCCAAGCATAAATTTTTCATGCGGCACGCCCGGCGCCTCTTCATCGCACGAGGCCGGCGTGCGCCAGGAATCTTTAATCAAATAATAGCGGTCAACGATTTCCGTTAAAGTAATATTATCAATATAATAATCTTGGCCCGCTTCCAAAAGCAAAAATTCTTCGGTAGCGACGGCGTGGTTTAAATCGGCTAAATTTGTCCGGAAAATTTGCCAGTCCGAGGTTAAGCGCACCGGAGCAAAGCTGGCCTTAACGGCCGTATTATTAGTAAAGCTTAAATTCAAATCTGTTCCTGCCGCGGCTTTGGCGATAAAACTTAAAGTATAGGATTTACCCGAAGTTACCGCGCTACCGACCGGACGCTTGGCTTTGCCCGGGCTTTGAATTTTAATTGAATTGCCCGGCAAACTAAGCGCTTCGTTTGAAGGCGTGACGGTTGAGCCGTCAACGCCAAGCCAATCACCGGTAGTACCTTCCGCGAAATCGTCGGTGAAAATATTCCTGACATCATTGCCAGTATTGCCGATATATTCGCGGCAGCCGTTTTGCGCGGCCGCGCAAGTTATGCCCTGGTTGGGCACGGCCTGATAAAGGCAGGCGTTATTATCAGCCGACCAGACTCCGCCGCTTTTACAGACTAGGCATTGCTCGCTGGCATCATCCCAATGCTTGTCAGAGCCAACACAAGACGCGGACGAAAGTATGGCCTCATCAATATTTAAAGCCGTGCGGCGGTAAGGATGGCAATCATCAGAGCAGGCGATGGTGTGGCTATATAAATGGTAAGATAAGCCGCCGTCGCGATTATAAAACTGGCGGCAATCGGCATTATAAGCCGGATCCGAAGCCGGCAGATTATAAATAGCTTCATTGCAAAGCGCGGCATCTGGCGAGCTTAAAGCCGGCTCCTCCGCCATTCCCGAACCGGTCTTATTCAGGCTTTCCACTTTTAATTGGTAGCCGGATTCATCCGAGCCTTCCCAATTGTAAAATTCAGCGCAATTTCCTGCGTTATCAGCCTGCCTAAGGCACTGCCTTAAATAAGTATAATATTCTATGCCTTCGCCGCCCTTAGCCACTTCGTCTAAATTGGTAAATTGATCGCAGCCCACGGCTTCGGCCGAACAGGTTTTGGCAGTTTTAGAAATAAAATAAGCGTCGCGGCTTGAATCAAAAGTGGTCTCTGCTTGAATATAAGTATTATAGCCCACGCATTCAGCCGGGCAGTAATCCTGGGCCGCGGCTTTAGCCGGAATTTTAACGCCGTCCGCCACGCCGGTATAAAGCTCGCAGCCGGCTTCATCGGCCGAGCAGTAGCGGGCGAAATTTTCGCACTCGCTCGGCGGATTGGCGCCGGAGCAATTTAAATATGCCGGCGCGACTTTTTCATAAATCAAAGAAGGCGAAGAAGCAGCGGCATAATCGCTATAAGCCGTAGTCTGGTCGCCTCTTTCCAATTTTATATTATCAATCAGGCAGGACGAAGAGTTAATCGCGAATTTAATTTCAAAAACGTCTATCTCCGGAGAATAAGCATAAGCCAGATTATATCTTAGCCAATCACTGCCGGCATCAAGGTTTGATTGTTTATTTTCAATTGAAAATTTATCACCGGCCGCGCAATCTTTAGCGTAAAATGATAAAACATAATTTTCTCCGGCTAAACTGTAATCGCCGTTGCCTATGGGAATTATCCGGCTGGCCGAACCGTTCATTTTTAGGCTATAGCCTCCCTGATAAGCGTCTAAGTCGGTTCTTGAACCAAAACCTAGCCAATCGCCGGCGGTTAAATCTTTTTCCAGGCCGGAATTAACTAAAAGATTGGCGCCGTTGCCCGGGTTTAATCTAATAAGCTCGTGGCAACCCTCGCTTTCTTTATCGCAAGCTTCAGCCTGATTATTTAGATGAATCTTATTGCCTGAATTATTAGTGCAAGTGAATTTACTGGTAGCTAAACTATAATCTTGGCAATAAGCTAAACAGCCGGCGTTGCCGATATTGCAATTGGAAGAATCCAAAGTATTTTCTAAATAAGAAACCGCCTGGCCGCTTGGACTGCTGAAAGTTTGGCAAGTATTGTTTCTGGGGTCGCAGGCTTTAGAGTTAAAATCCCATTTCCTTCTTTCCTCCGTACAATAGCCGTAAAGCTGGCACGAGCCGTCGTTTTTTTCCTTAATGCAGGACTGCTCGTCCGCGCAATAAGTGTCGTTTCGTAAAACGGATAAACTGCTTTCATAACCTTCGCCCGTAACCGTTTCAGAAATTATTTCCGGCCCGGCGCCTTCTTTTTTGCAGAAATTCTGCGGCGCTTTTAAAACCCAGTTTGGATCAACCAGACCGGCACACCAGCTTTCCGAACAATTAACCAAATCTCTTAAATTTTTCGTGCTGCCAATCTGATTCTGCAAGTCTTTGATTTTCTCGGCCGCTACTTCCCAGCCTACCGGGATAATCCTGAATTTTCTTAAAATCAGCATTGACCGGTAAGGATAGCCTTCATTGAATTTAGGCTCCAGTCCGTCGGAATTAAAACCGAAAATTCCATTAGCGTTTAAATAACCCTGTTCTAAAGCCTGCCCAACCGTCAGCCTTTTTTCAATGGCTTCTCTGAATTTTTCATCTATAACGCAATTAGTCGGCCCGGCTTTATTCGGATCCGGGCAAGAAGCCAATTCGGCTAAAATATCATAATCACCCCTGACTTTAAAACTAGGCTCTATTAAACTCTTCATCCGATTGGCCGCTCCGGCCGCACCTTCGGCTTGGTTTTGCGCGTTAATATCGGCTAAATTGCCGTAGGTTCCCGGGAAAGTGGTAACCAAGCCCTTTTTAAGCCATTGATCCATCAGCCTACCGATTAAAGTGTTAACAAAAATATCAATCGCGTCTGCCGTAATATCCCCGGTATAAGTTAATTCTTTTTTATTAGCATCATAAAATACACTGCCCATTTGCTGAGTCACGGTTAAGCCAGGCGTCTTAATAAATTTACTGATTGGATCAACTACGTCTTTAATGCCTTGATTTTTTTTAGCTTCTTCTAAGGCCAGATTAGCCTGCTTATTAATTTCCGTCTCCATGCCGGTCTGCAAAGTCAAAGCTATGCCTAAATCATTGGACCAAGGATTAAACATGTCTTGAAATTTCGGCAAAAAATTCTTATCTTTGAGCGCCGTATCCCAATTTTTAGTCATTTCCGTAAAAGTACAAGCCGGCTTGGTCGGCCTTTGTGTCTTTTGCAAACCCAGCCCTATTTTAACCTGAACATTAAGATTAGGCTGGCAAACATTAAATTTTATCGCGCCGCTTTTCCCCCATTGTTCTAAAAACGTTCCGGCCGCGTTATCGGCTGCATCTTTTACAACTGTTCCAAAATTTCTGGTTTCAAACATCGGCTGTTGGCCCCAATCTCCGGTAGCTAAATAAGTTGCCGTATCATAAGCTAAATTATTTAAGAAATTTTTTACAGCCGCTTTAAAAGCTATGGCCGCACCGTATTCTTCCGCCCACTTTTGTGCCGTTTTCGCCCAATCAGTTATTTGATCTGAAGCTCTTTCTAAAGCCGTTTTTTCTTCAGCTTTTTTTGTTCCTGAATCACTGGTTTTGATTGATGTCATGGCTCCGTCCTCGCCCAAAAGAGAAGTATCAACTTTGTTGCCGAGCATATCATAAACAGGGTTTTGAGCTAAAACATTATTTGCAATTATAAAAGATAAAAATATGCCAAAAATTGACACTAACAAAAAAGTAAATAACTTATTTTTTTCTTTTACTTGACAAATTTTCATAAATATGATATTATAATATCAATAAATATCGTTCCTAAAATCTAACTATAAAAAAGAGGAGGGTAACATGAAAAGATTATCTTTGAATCTATCGGTAATAGTGATTGTTCTTTTCATTTCTTTTTCTTGTATTTCTTGTAGCCCCATACAAATGGCGGTGTTCGGATTGGATGTTGGTTTAAAAGTATTAAGTTCTGATTCGTCTTCGTCAAATCAGGAAAAGGAGTATACTGGTTCCCGGCACTGGGATCCTGGGAGAAAAAAATATTACCATTATGACGAAAGAGGAAGAAGAATATACTAAAAACTCTCTTCCTCCGACTTCGGCCCCGTGTCCAACCACAAGTTGACGACGGGGCTATTTTTTTACCCATTTTTTTGTTAAAGGAAATCCAGGGAAATTCTATACCCTAAACCCAATCTCAGCGAACCGGTCACAATTTGTGACCTGTTCGTTATTTTTTACTGCCCGCCTAAAGTCTCCTGAAAGCTTTTTAAAAGGTCGGCGTCGCTGATTTTATCCAAAATTTCTTTCTGCATGCCGGCTTGTAAAAGCAGCTGGCGCAAGCTAACCGCGTCAATATTTTTCAAAGCATCAAGCTGGCTACTGCTTAAATCGGCCGAACCGGTAGTAGCCGGCGCGGTCGCGCCGTATTGGTTTAATAAATTATTTAAAGTGCTATTGGATGAAGCCGGCGCGGTAGAGGCCTGATCGCCTCCGCTTTCTTCAATTAAACCGGTTCCGGCGCAAGTCCGTCCCTGCGGACAATTCGGATCAAAACCTTTAGCTATTTCCTCGCCGTCTTTAAAACCGTCCGAATCCGTATCTTCTAAATAAGGCGAAGTATTATAAATATTAAGCTCGTCATAATCGCTTAACCCGTCGCCGTCCGTATCTTTAGTTTTTAAAGCTTCATCGCTATTTTGCTCATCGGTTGCCACTTGATTTTGGCTAGTTGAAGCGTTAAACGGGCCGTAAATATTGCTTCTTAGCTGGGCGAACCATAAAGCCAAAATAAAAACGGCAAAAACCGCCAGGCTCGCGGCCGCGATTTTCTGGTTTTTGTTTAATGGCGGAGGTGATTGTTCAGGCTTTTCCTTAAAATCACCGCCGATTTCATCAAATTGTTCGTTTTCAGGCATGGGGAAAACGTTAAATTTTCAATTTCTAATGCAATTGTCATTGCGAGGAGTCTGTAATCAGGCGACGCGGCAATCTCACAAACTATTAACAGGATAAACCTTCATTTCAAAAACAATCTATAAATTTTAACAAATAGTACGTGAGATTGCCTGCCTACCGGTAGGCAGGCTTCACTCCCTCCGATCGCTCGCAATGACATAGATGGCTAAAAGTCTCTTATTTTCGCTCCTAATTCTTTTTCCAAATGCTTAACTAATTTGCCTTGAGTTTCATCCACTTCTTCCGAAGTTAAGGTGCGTTCGGTTTGATAAATAATATGAAAAGCCAGGCTCTTTTTCTCCGGCCCAAGATTTTCTCCCTGATAGACGTCAAACAGCTCAACTCGCTTGATCAAATCGCTGAATTTTTCAATCTCTATTTTGATATTATTATACAATATTTTTTCGTTTACCACAAATGCTAAATCCCTTAAAGCTTCCGGATGCTTCGACGGCTCTCTAAACTGCTTGACCGGCTTGTTTTCTACTAACTTGAACAGCTCTTTAAAATTAATTTCCGCTATTATGGCGGTTTTTTTCAAACCGAAAGCTCGAGCCAAATTTTTTTCCGCTATTGCTAGGCGGCCGATTAATTTTTTATCCGCGTAAATTCCGGCCGCGGCCGATTTATCCGCCCAGGTCGCGGGCGAACCGTCAATTTCAAACTCCGCGCTTAAATTAAGCGAACTTAATAAATATTCTATTATGCCTTTAAGCTGGCTGAATAAATCAGCGGCTTCGCCGCCGGCCTGCCTACCCTGCCTACCGGCAGGCAGGCCGGACGGGCAAGCCAGCGCCAGGCTTAAATATTTTTCCTGCTTTAATAATTTTTCGCCGCTCTCGTTATCCTTGTTTATTTCTCCGGGCGCGTTTAAAAAAACACTGCCGATTTCGTAAATAGAAATAAAATCCTCTTTGGCTTGATTGGTTTTTATATTTTCTAACAGGCCGGCAATCAGGCTAGGCCGCAGTAGAGCCAAATCTTCGCTTAAAGGATTGGCTAATTTTATGGCCGATGACGCATCAATTTTTAATTTGTTTAACTCACCCGCGCCGACAAAAGAATAATTATAAACTTCGCAGAGTCCCGCGCCGATCGATAAAATATTTTTTATTTTTCTTTCTAAGGCTTTAGGCGCGTTAACCAACGGCAAGGCTAAATCTATTTTAGGCAATTTAGCCTTAAGATTGTTATAGCCGTAAATCCGCGCCACTTCTTCGGCTAAATCTTCCGGCGAACTTACATCATGCACCGCGCGCCAGCTCGGTATAATAACGCTGAATTTTTCGCCCCGCGCTTTTAGGCTAAAGCCCAGCTTTTCTAAAATCTGTTTAACTTGCTTAGACGTAAATTCATGGCCGATAAACCGGTTTAGCCAAATTAAGTCCAGCTCCAAGGGCCCTTGCCTTAATTTATATTTATTTTCATCAATTAAAGCGCTGGCGATCTTAGCGCCCGGACAAATTTCTATAATCAGCTCCGCGGCGCGGTTAAGCGCGAGCTCGCATAAATTCGGATCCAGGCCTTTTTCAAAGCGCATGCTTGCTTCGGTCCTAAGGCTAAGTTTTTGCGCCGTTTTTCTTACCGAGTCATAATTAAAATTAGCCGATTCTACTATAACGGCGGAGGTTTGATTATTTATTTCGCTGTCAACTCCGCCCATAACGCCGGCTACGGCCACGGGCTTTCGGCCGTCGGTTATCACCAGCATATCTTTATCCAGCTCGCGCTTTTGCCCGTCAAGCGTTTCAATAATTTCCCCGGCTTTGGCCCGCCTGACGATTATTTCATTAATAAAATTTTTATCAAAAGCATGTAGCGGCTGGCCTAATTCCAGCATGACATAATTGGTTATGTCCACGATATTATTAATCGGCCGCATGCCGCAAGCCGACAGCCGATCCTGCATCCATTTAGGCGAAGGCGCGACTTTTATGCCCTCTAAGCCGACCGCCATATAGCGCGGGCACAATTTAAAATCTTCAATCTTAACTTTAAATTTAAAAGTTATTTTTTTGGCTTTTAAAATATCAACCTTAGACTTATAAATTTTAAATTTAACATTTAAAAAAGCCGAAATATCCCGAGCTAATCCGTAATGCGACCATAAATCGGCGCGATGCGTAATGCTTTTATTGTCAACTTCAAAAACCACATCACTTAAACCTAAATAATCGCTGAAATTTTGCCCGATCTTGCCCCCTTTAGCAAAGGGGGGTAGGGGGGATTTATCCAAAATCATAATGCCGGCGTGATCTTCACCTAATCCTAATTCATCTTCGGCGCACAGCATGCCGCATGATTTCACTCCTCTGATTTCCACCGGCTTTATTTCTAATCCGCTCGGCAGTACCGCGCCGATTAAAGCCACGGGCACTAGCTGGCCCGGCTTAATATTATCGGCGCCGCAAACGATTTCCAATTTCTCTTGGCCGATATCCACTAAAACCAATCTTAACCTATCCGCGTTCGGATGCGGCTTAACTTCCAAAATTTTTCCCACTACTACGTTTTTATATTTATCAGCCAGCCGCTCAACTTTTTCAACTTCAACCGTGTGCAGGCTTAAAAGCTCGCCCAGTTTTTCCGGGCTGACTGATTTCGGAATATCAACGAAATTTTTTAACCAATTTAAGGATAAATACATACAATAATTTAAAATTGTTTTAAAAATCTTAAATCGCCGCTATGGAATAATCTAATGTCATTAATGCCGTATTTCAGCATGACTAACCGGTCTAAGCCGTAGCCGAAAGCAAAACCCTGATATTTTTTCGAATCAATGCCGCCGGCTTCAAGCACGCTCGGATGCACCATGCCGCAGCCGCCGATTTCCAGCCAGCCGGTATTTTTACATACGCGGCAGCCGCGCCCAGCGCATAAAGAGCAGGAATATTCCAAGTTAGAGCCCGGCTCAACGAACGGATAAAACTTTGGCCGCAGGCGCAATAAAGCGTCAGGACCGAATAATTTTTTACCTAAAATTTCCAGTACGGCTTTAAGATGGCTAAAATTTATGCCTTCATCAATCATTAAACCTTCTAACTGATAAAAAGTATGCTCATGGCGCACGTCTGTGGCTTCGGAGCGAAAGCATCTGCCGGGCACAATGCACTTTAAGGGCGCGCCGTATTTTTGCATAGCCCGAATCTGCATGGGCGAAGTCTGCGTGCGCATCAACATATCCAGCTCGCCTTTACCATTTTTCTTATCAATATAAAAAGTATCCTGCATGTCGCGCGCCGGATGGAGCGGCGGAATATTTAACGCCGTAAAATTATAATAATCGCTTTCCAGCTCCGGTCCGTCTAAAATCATAAAGCCGAGCGACGCGAATAAATCTTCAATTTCGCTTTGAATGATGGTTAGCGGATGCAGATGGCCGGGCTTAATTTCTACGCCCGGCAAAGTCGCGTCAAGATAAGGCGCGCAGGCGGTTTCTTCCAGGCCGGCTTTAACTTCCGCGAATTTATTAATCAGCTCAAGCTTTATTTCATTAGCCAGTTTGCCTAAAATCTTTTTTTCCTCCGCGCTTAAATCAGCCACGCTCCTTAAAATTTTCGTTAGTTCGCCTTTGCGGCCGAGATATTTTATTTCTAAAGCGCGCCAAGCCTCAAGCTGTTTAACATTTTTTAGCTGATGCAAAATTTCATCTTTTAATTTTTGTAATTGTTCTTGCATAATAGCTACAACAATTTTTAAATTTTATTATTCAATACTATTTAACTCGTCCGGCGCTACTTTCGTCTTGCCATAGCTCAATAAAAAAAACTCCAGCGCGGACAAACCGATTATTAGGATTGACAGATTCAGCCAGCTTAATAAATTCCGTGAAAGCAAAAATAAAGACGCTACGATAAAGCCGGCGAAAAAAAATGACTGGCGAAAAGCGACTTTAACCTGGCTCGCCGGCAAGCAGGCCGTATTAATAACTAATTCATGGCGGAAAACCACGAATCTAACGACAAAACCGATAATGGCCGTTGTGCCGATAATTGAGAATAATAAAGACAGATAAAACAGAAAAAATCCGGTGCTATTAGTAGTTTCCGGGTCAACCGTTAAAACAATATAGCCGAAAGTCAGCCAGCAAAAAGCCGTCATAGCCGACATAATTAATAAATATAAGCGTAAAAACATGAATTTAATTTTTGAATTTTTATGCATTAACTTTACCATTTTATAACTAAATTTTCAACTCCGATATTCGCAGATTCCCTTAAAATCACACCAAGCGCACAGCTTACCCGGCTTAGCCTCAAATCGGCCTTGTTTTATCTCTTTAATGGTATTAATAATTTTAGCTTTTATTTTTTCCAAATCTTTGGCCGAACCGATAAATTCCACTTCGCTGTTATCGTTAAGATAATAAAAAGCCAAAGATTTGACTTCTTGTTTGAATAATTCCTGAATTGCCAATTGATAAATTAATAATTGCTCTTTATCCTGAAAAGCCAGCTTATCTTTAGGCTTGCCGGTCTTATAATCAACTAATTTTAGGCCGGCGCCAGCTTGATCAATCCGGTCAACCGTGCCGCGCACGATGTATGAATCTTGGCCATCCGCCACTCTGAAATTAAAGCCTTTTTCTAAATATAAAGCTAATGGCCAATTATCTTTATATTTTTCATAAAAAACAAGTAAAATTTCCCGGCCCTGCTGTTTTCTCTCCTGTTTTTTCTTTTTGGATTCAAACCAATCATCCACCCAGCTTTCTTCGTAAAGCTTTAAAATTTCTGCGAACGAGACGTCCGACGTCCTTTGGACGTCCGACGTCTGAATTTTACTAAATAATTCCGCCTGCCCCAAGCCTTTTTTTTCGTTTATTAAAATAAATAATTTTTGCAAAACCGCGTGTAAAGTTTTGCCGAAAGAAAATTGCTCTTTGCCCATGGTGGGAATTTTTAAAATATGGGCGAAGCGGTATTGGTACGGGCAAGCCGAATAAGCCGCTAATTGCGAATAAGAAAAATGAGTGGGGATTTTTATTGTCATCCCGGGCTTGACTCGGGATCCAGATTCAGAAGCGACTAACAACTTTTTGGATTGCGAATCGGAGCCGCGAGTAACAGTTTTTTTAGCGCTTTTTATGCTTCCGTTATCCACTAGCCCAAGCTCAATTAAAAATCTAGACGGCTTTTTATCCCGCGCTCCGCCATAATCAGCCGCCCAGGAAAAATATAAGCCGAACTTAGCGCGCGTCATGGCCACGTAAAATAAGCGCCGCTCTTCTTCTAGGTGCACGTCGCCCTCGGGTAAAATTTCTTTAATCAAGGCGTCCGGCAGCTCAATCTGCTCGCTTCGCTCTATAGTCGGGAAACGCTTGTCAACTAAATTGGCGATAAAAACATATTTAAATTCCAAACCTTTAGCCGCGTGGACGGTTAAAATTTTAACCGCCTCGGGCCCGGCCTCCAGATCAGCCGTTAAGCCGCCCTCTTCGCCGGCTTCCATCTCCATGGCCAATTCAGCCAAAAAAGCTTTAACGCTTTTATCGCTAGAAGAATTTTCAAAAGTTTTAATCCGCTTTAAAAATTGGTTAAGTAAATCTACGGCTTCTAAATTTTTTCGGTCGCCCAGGCGCGCTAAATATTTTAGATAGCCGCTGTCATTCATAAAAGCCAAAAATACGACGCTCGCCGGCCTTTCTCGCGCCATAGCTGAATGCTTGGAAATCAAGGCTAAAACCGGCTTTATTTTTTTTTCTAAAAGGCCGGAAAATTTTAAAAGACTGCCGTTATTTATCACTTCATAAATCGACCAGGCCTTTTTATAAGCTAAATGATTGAAATTTATCAGCTCATCATAAGTAAAGTCAAAAATTGGCAGATTCAAGACCCGCCATAAAGCCAGGCTTTCGTGGTAATTATCCAATAATTTAAAATAAGCGATCGCGTCCATAATTAAGGGCTTTGAGTAAAGGCCACGCGAGGCGCCGAAAATAAAAGGCAATCCTCGTCGCGAAAATTCGGCCATAAAATCATTAGCGCTGTCGTTCGCCCGCACTAAAACCGCGAAATCGTTCAAGCTGGCTGTTTTATCCTTAGCTTTTAATTCGCAAATTTTATCAGCCACTAATTTTACCTCTTCGGCCAAATCAGTGCCCCGCAAAACTTCAATCGCGCCGGCGCCGGAATCCTCGGCGATTAGTTTTTTGCTTAATTTTATAATTCCTTTGTCATTGCGGGCTACGACCCGCAATCCAGAAACTTGTTTAGCGCGCTTAACTCTGGATTCCGGCTCGGCGGCCGGAATGACAGAAGAATTTAATTGCCATTCAAGCCGATTGGGATTATTTTGCTTGATAAATTCATAGGATAAATCCAGAATATTTTGCGCCGAACGATAATTTTTAGTCAAAACTATTTTTTTGGTTTCCGGGTAATCTTTAACAAATTGCAAAATATTGGACATAGACGCGCCGCGGAAGCGATAAATTGACTGGTCGTCGTCGCCCACGACTGTAAGATTGCCTGCCTCGCCGGCAGGCAGGTTGCTCGACGCGGCCAGCAGTTTTACCAGCTCATACTGCGACCAGTTAGTATCCTGAAACTCATCCACTAGAATATATTTAAATTGTTTTCTGTATTTTTCCAAAACTGCCGGCCGTTCGCGAAAAAGTTTCAGGGTATAATTTATCAAATCTCCGAAATCCAAAACGTTATTATCTAAAAGTAACTGCTGATAAACATGATAAGCGTTAGCGATTTCATTAAGGCGCGCGGTTTCCTGCTCTTCCATTTTGTCATTGCGGGCTACGACCCGCAATCCAGAAACTCGTCCAGCGCGCTTAACCATGGACTCCGGCTCAGAGGCCGGAATGACAGATACTTTTGGCTTTTGGCTTTTATCGCCCGACAACATTCCGTCTAGATCCTGTTTCAACCCATCCGCGTATTCAAGATAAGCGGCCGGAGAAATGTCTTCGTCTTTAGCGCGGGAAAAATGCTTTAACAGCGCGCGGATAAATTTAGTCGGATTGCCTAGCGGCCGATAATAATCAAGCTCAAATCTATCCAAATTCTTTTTAATAAGCGCCCATTGCTCAAATTCATTCAGCAATTTAAAATCTCCGGGCAAGCCGATAGCCAAGCCATGCTCTTTTAGAATCCGCTCGGCGAAGCTATGAAAAGTTGAAATCCATAAATCAATATAGCCGATTGGGAGTAGAGAGGAAACCCGATCTTCCATTTCGGCCGCGGCTTTTTCCGTAAAAGTCAAAGCTAAGATTTCATCGCCTTTAGCCAATCCCTGCTCAATTAAATAAGCGATGCGCTGGGTAATAACCGTGGTTTTACCCGTGCCGGCTCCGGCCACGATTAAAAGCGGTCCGTCTTTTTTTAAAACGGCTTCTAGCTGCTCCTTGTTTAAATTTTCAAGTAAATTATTCATAATAATTCTAAAATATGCCATCTGATTATAGCTCCAGCATCTTCTCAAACTTCCCTTTATCTTTATACGGCCCGATGGCGGCTAAATTTAATTTTTTCTTAACAAAAATTTCCCGAGCCACGCGGCGGATGTCGGAAGCGCCGACTTTTTTAATCCGAGTGTAATACTCTTCCGGCGTTAAAATTTTATCTTGCCTTTTTTGCTCTTTAAATAAAATCGCCTGCCGGGCGTACCAGCTAGCCACGCTGTCCGATGATTCAAGCTGCAGGGCCGAACGGCCGATTAAGCATTGCTTAACGCGGCTTAATTCTTCGGCGCCGACTAATTTTTCCGTCAGCCTTTTATATTCATCTAAAATTATTTTTACGGCTTCGGCTAATTTTCCTATGGGCACGCCGGCCTGGGTGGTTAAATAGCCGGAATCGGTGTACGGCTCGTTATTGGTCCTGACGTAATAGGCTAAACCGCGCCTTTCCCTTAGCTCGGTAAACAGGCGCGAACTCATGGTCCCGCCTAAAATCAGGGAAATAATTTTTGCTATAATTTCATTTTTGTCGCCATAGTTATAAGTTCTGACTCCAAGCGACAGATGCGCCTGATCGGTCGGCTTATAAAATAAATTAAGCTTGGGCCGCGCTTGCTCATCGTTGGTTTTTAATTTTTCCCGATAATCTTTCTTGAAAAAATTATTAAAATATTTATCAACTAGTTTTACGGCCCCGGGCTTAAGACCGCCGGCTAAACTGATAATTGTTTTATCGGAGCTGTACTGCGTAGCCACATAATCCAAAATTTTTCGCCGGTTTAGCCCTAAAATGGTTGCCTTGGTTCCGATAGTGTCGCGGCCGGCCGGCGTATCGCCGTAAAGGCATTGCTCAAATAAATCTTCAATATAAATTAACGGATTATCACGGTACATATTCAACTCTTCTATTATCACGCCCTTTTCGCGGCTGATTTCTTCTTCTGAAAATTTTGAATTTAACAATATGTCGCTTAAAACATCTAAGGCTAATTCCAGATGTCCGGCTTCAACTTTAACGTAGTAGCCGGTGTATTCTTTGCCGGTAAAAGCGTTAAATTCTCCGCCCACCCGGTCTAGGGCCGAAGAAATTTCTAAGGTAGTCGAGCGCTTAACCGTGCCTTTAAAAAACATATGCTCTAAAAAATGCGAGATACCGCTATTGCCTTTATTCTCAAACCTTGAACCCGTGGCCGCCATAACTAAAACCGTCACTGTTTTAGCGCCGTCAATCGGCGCGGCAACTACTTCCAGCTGATTAGGCAGTTTGGTTATTTTAAACATAATTATAATAAATTTTTATTTTTCATATTCCAATATGGCCTGAAGAACTTTGGAATCGCTTTTTAACGGCTCTAATAAAAGAATCTGTGATTGGTAGACGGCCATAGTGCCGTCCGGTCCGTGAGTTTCTTTGCCCCGCTTAACCAGCCTTAAACTGCCGGTTTCATTTTGCTCTTTTTGCCCGCTGTCTTTAGCCTGGTCATAATCATAATAAACATTGACTATGGTTACCGGGTTGGCTTTAAGGTCGGAGATTTGACCGTAATAAAATTTTCCGTCAACCAATTTTACCGCGTACCAATTTAGATTTTTAGGCGCTTTATTAAAAACGGCCGAATTTTTAAAAACCAAACTGTAAACTGTAAAGCCAACAATTAAAAAAGCTAAAATAAAAATAATTGATTTAATTAAACCGCCGCGCGATTTACCAACCGTCGGCTTATTTATTTTTTTTAATTCCACTTCTGCCCCGGATTCTATTTCGGTTTGATAAATTTTTTCTAAAGGAGTCATGGCTTTCCTGCCTGCCGGCGGAGCGGATTTTGGCGTTGGCGGACGCCTTTGGCTTTCCATTTTTTCCCTTAAATCAACGGTTTGTTGAAAATCTGACATAAAATTATAATCTTAATTTGTAATCTTTGATGTAAAATTACAATCATCGTTATTTTCCTCCGGCTAAAACCTGTTCAATCGTATTCTTAAGCTGCGCTAATTTATTCCGGCCGCCTTTTGCCATTGAATTTATTTTTTTAGCGCCAGCCAAAATAAATTCCGCCGACTTTTTGCCGAAATTCAAAGATAAATCTTTCTGGCGGCCGGCTGTATTTTCTAAAACAATTATTGAATTATCTTTGGCATGACTAATAATTTCCCGGCCGCGGCGCGCGGCCATATCGGTTAAAGCCGTAAAACGCGCCAGAGAGAAAAAATCAGGCTCATTAACTTCAGCCACTCCGGCGACCCGGCCGCTTCTTGCGCTATTTAAAGCGCCCGGCGGCGGAAAAAATTTATCTTTAGCCATATAAAATATCTCGCCGATTGATTCGCCTTGGTAATTTATAAAACTGCTTAAAAGCGCCAAATTATTTTTACTTAAGCCCGCGGCCTTGTCTGAAAAAATCTCTAAGGGCGGCTTTAAGCCGCCAACGACCCGGTTAACCGTCTGGTTAAAGCCCGCCGTAGCGCCGAGGAAAAAGATCGCTAAAGCTATAGCCGCGCCGGTTAGTAGCCAAGGCCTGAATATTGAAGTTTTTTTCGCGCCTGGCCGTTCCAATAAATTTTTAATTTCTTTATTTAAAATTTTTAGCCATTCGGTTTCCAATCTTATTTCCGGCTCAATAAAATCAGCGATAAGCTCAACTTCAGGCAGAATAATTTTATCATTTAAAATCCGCGCCAAATTGTTTTGCGCCGGCGCTTTAGGCGCTTTAAACTTTTTCCTGTCCAAATGCTCCGTTAAATCGTCAATAAAATTATTAATCTCGCTTCTTCGTTTTTCTAAAAATGGGTGGCTAACGGCCGGCTCAAATTTATCCGGAGCCCCGCCGGGCGGCAATTTTTGCGCCGGCGCCAAAGACAATTTTTTTCCATCTTGGGCGTGAAGTTCTAGGTACTGGTTAAACCACTCCGCGGTTGAATAATATTTATTGCCAACCTTTTTGGCTTTTAGCTTCTTTCTTTGCACTAAAACCGAAACATAGCTAAAGCTATAAGAACTGGCTTCGGCTATCTTTTTTAGGGGTACTAACTTTTTAAAATTTTCGGATTGCGATTGGAGCATGGGTAAAAAAATACGCGGTTTTAGAGCCTTAATAAAGGCTAAAAAGTTGAATCAACGGATTGATTTAATTTTAGGCTAAATTAACTATTTTTCTAACTAAATGCTTATCAATTTTTTATGCCTTTATTATAACATATTATTTAAAATAAACTCAAATGAAAAAACGCTCAATATTAAGCGCTTTTTTTAGAAAAAACCATATGTTCATCCGCGTTCATCTTTTTGCCTGATTATTGCCGCGAGCCGCCGCGGGCGCGGCGGAATTTAAATCAGCCGACGATTTTTCATATTTTCCATCAGCTATTATCACTCCTAAAATCAGCCAGAAAAATAACACCCCGAAATGCAAACTAAAAAACCAATGGTCAAACGACATAATAATAAATAACGCGATCAAAATTGCCGCCTTATTGCCATCGCGAGAAGATCCGACGCTTTGGGCGGAAAAGCGAAATAGTCTAGCGAGGGCCCATATTATCAATCCGCTAAAAAATATCAATCCGAATATTCCGGCCTCCGCCCAAACTAACATAAAGACATTATGCGCCGGCTGATAATAATAACCCGCCTTCCCCGGATTTATTCCCTGACTCAAAGCTAAAGTATAATTGCCCAGGCCGGCTCCGGCCAACCAATTATTTTTTATCAACTGCCATGATTCTTGATATGATACCAACCTCTCTGAAGTTGATTTCTCTTCTAGCCTTCCTTCTCCGCTCAAACGTGAAGTTATTAAATTCTGATATTGGCCGAACAAAATGAATAATAAAATTCCCATCACTAAAATAACTTCCGCTAAACCTCTTTGTAATTTCAAATTTCTGCTTGCGATTACCGATATTATCATTATTAATAAGCCAACCGCTAGCCCCAGCCAAGCGCTTCTAGAAAAAGAAAAAAACAGCCCCGCGCTAAAAATTCCTAAAAATATCCAGCTTATAATTTTTAAATTTTTTTCTTTTTCTGTTTTTATAATCTGCCCTATTGAAAATAACGCTCCTGTCGCCATTACTCCGCCGAAAATATTCGGATGATCAAGCCCCCCGTAAGCCCTTAGCCAGCGCTCTGAAACGCCGTCAGCGCCAAGCGCTTCAATCACCGACGTCCCTAAATCAGCCGCGTTATGCAAAGCCATGCCCAGCCATTTGCCGGCAAAGCTTGATTGAATTAAAAACTGCCAGATGCCTAAAACGGCTTGTAAAAAAATGCCGGCCAACATGGCGTAAATCAATTTTAATCTATTATAATTAACGTTTATAATTAACCAAAATAAACCTGCGCCTAGCATTAACCAGCCAAATTTATATAAAGCCAATGGCTTATTAAGCGCGAAAAACACGGAAACGGCCGAAGTTAATATTAATCCTCCAATAAGCCACCAAGCAATTTTGCTATTACCAAAAAATCCCTTCGACCAGCTAGCGGATAAGTATTGCGGCAGACTCTCATCTGTCATTGCAAGCGCCTTTAGCCCCGGACTTGATCCGGGGGAAGCAATCTCACAAACAATAAATAACAGCAAAACTATAATTAACAGTATATCCGTCGCGTACAAGCTATAGGTAGCATACTCGGAATAGCCGCCATTAATTTCTCCCGCCTTAATAATCCAGCGAGTCTGGATGGGCAATAAAAAAACCAGCAGATATAAACCGTATTCAATTGTCTTATTTAAATATTTCATAAACTCTTCTGGCCATTATCATCTCAACTGCCCTATTTTACTTAAATATTTTTCTCTATATTCCTCTCGCCTGTCATTAGCATGCAGCTTTAATATACTGTCATTAATCACCACTCGGCTATCATGATACATCATTTCTTTTAACTGCGGCGGCAGTAATTTTAACTGCAGTGTTTTAAATTGCGGCTCCAAGCCGCCAATAAATAAATCAATTACATCGCGGTAAAATCGCGGCAACGAACCGCCAACGTCTCTCCGCTTTGACCAAGGCCCAGGCTGCTTGCCCGCCGGAGCTTCAGTCAAGGCGGGCCAATTAGGCAAATAATTTTTTAGCCAAGAATTAGCTGCCATTAGTTTTTCATAAACTCCGCCAATATCATAAATTGGCGTTAGCCCGGCCAGCCAATAAATAAAATAAATGTCGTTCCCGTACCCCTTTTTGTCATTCCCGCGAAGGCGGGAATCCAAACTTATCTGCTCCTCCTCCGAAACAGCGGCAGGATAATTTTTCAGCATTAGCCCGCTTAAATTCATCGCCCTTTCGCTCACATAAAAACTTAAACAAATTTTATCACGCGAATTATCAACTCGCGGCCGTAAACCTAAAAGCTTGGTTATACTAGCGCAAAAAAATCTGGTCAGCCAGATTCGCTTATCCTCGGTAATAATAAAAAAATCAATGTCGCTTGAATCTTTTAAATTATGCGCGCCAAGCAAATTGCCGACAGCGATCATTTTTATCCAAGGAATAAATTTAAAAATTTTTGACGCTAGCATGGCGCGCTTGAATTTTCTATCGGCAAAATTATAACGCCTCTGCCTTTCGGCGATAATGGCGCTTCGTCCGGCTAAAAAATAAAAGCCGTTTTGCTTCTCTATGGCGCCCGCTTTAGTGGGCGGAGTTAAAGGGGATTTTATCATTTCTTCCAGCGCCGCCATAACTTCAAACAACTCGCGCTTAACGCTCATATTTTGCCAGATTTCATTCAAAGTTAGCGGATAATCGAACAGGTCAAAAAAAGCAACCACTTTAATGATTGCCTCCTTTAATTCTAAAATTTTCTCATTGTTATTAATCATAAACAAACTCCGTAAGTAATAGTAAATCTATTCTTCTGTCTTCGGCTTCTCAATGGTCAACACTTCAACCTTAGCTTCCCCGCCGGCGATTTTCACCACATCTTTATCTATTTTTTTAAATTCTTTATAGGCGTTATTATAGTGATTAACCGCCGTGGACATGCTTACGCCTAATTTTTTCATAAAATCATCATAGCTTAATATGTGCCGGCCCAGCATTTCCACATGCTTTCTGATCTCTTTGGCACTCTCCTCAATTTGTAAAGCTCGCAGTCCCTGCAAGACAGTTTGCAAATACGCTAAAAACGAAGTTGGTGAAACAATAATCACATGCTTTTCCTTAAAAGCATATTCAATTAAATCGCGGGTATTAACCTGCACGGCGCCAACTTTATTGATTAACAGATCATAATAAATCGCTTCGGAAGGAATAAACATAAAAGCGAAATCCATGGTATTTTCACTCGGCTTAACATATTTGGCCGTCTCATCAATGCGCAATTTTAAATCCTGCTTAAATAATTTTTCCAATTTTTCTCTCTCAACCGCCTCGCGGCAATTTAAAATCTTTTCATAATTTTCCAAAGAAAATTTTGAATCAACCGGAATAATTTTTTCTTTAACAAACACCACGGCGTCCACGATCGTGCCGTCTTTAAACGGATATTGCATCTGATAGGAATTGGGCGGCAAAACATTTTTTAAAGTCTCTTCCAAAAAATATTCGCCTAAAACCCCGCGCTGCTTGGGATTTTTTAAAATATCCTGCAGGTTCTGCAGCTGCGCGGAAAAATTAACCACCTGCTTATTAGTTTCGTCCAACTTAGTCAGCCGTTCGGTCACGTCAGCGATCAAGCGGGCGGATTGGCCGGTAATATTTTGGATAATTTTCGTGGTCTGGCCGATTTGCTCCTGATTGGCGCGGTGGGTTTCGGCCAATTTTCCGTCCATGGCCTGCCTTAGCTCCCGATTCTGCTCTCTAAGCTCGGTTAACCGCTCCATCATAGCCGCTAATTTTTCTCCGTCTTGGCTGGGCGTGGCCGCGGTTTTTTTAATTAACAAAATTATCACCGCTATAATGCCAATTATCAATAATATTAGCAAAAAAATTATAACGCTATTCAGCATAAAATTTTTATAATATAACACGATTTTTTAATATTCTAAGTTTATCAATAAAACAAAAACTCTACAAGCTTTAAAAATACGTAAAGCCTCGCCTTGCCAAAATCTTTTTTTTACCCTATAATGAATTGCGTTGTTTTAACTAACTCTACATAGACGTCCGACGTCTCAAAAACGTCCGACGTCTTTATCCGCAATATGCCCAACTTCATAAAAATAAAAGGCGCGCGCGTTCATAATTTAAAAAATGTTGACGTGGAAATTCCGCGCGACAAACTAGTGGTTTTAACCGGCCTGTCCGGTTCGGGCAAATCGTCTTTAGCTTTTGACACTATTTATGCCGAAGGCCAGCGCCGTTATGTTGAATCTTTATCCGCTTACGCCCGGCAATTTATCGGCCAAATGAACAAGCCTGATGTTGACTCTATTGACGGCTTGTCTCCGGCCATTTCCATCGACCAAAAATCCACTTCCCATAATCCGCGCTCAACCGTCGGCACGATCACGGAAATTTATGACTATCTGCGCTTGCTTTACGCCCGCATCGGCGTGCCCCATTGCCCAAACTGCGGCCAGCTGATAAAACCATTGTCTATTGATGAAATTATCAGCCAAATTACCGCCAGCTTTATAAATCAAAATGTAATAATTCTGGCGCCATTAATTAAAGATAAAAAGGGCGAGCATAAAGGAATTTTGGACGGCGTAGCCAAAGCCGGCTATTCCCGCCTGCGCTATGACAATATTATTTACTCTTTAGAAGAAGTCCGTGACTTAAACGTTGATAAGCAAAAAAAACATAATGTTGAAATCGTCATTGACCGCTTAGCCATTACTAAAGACAAGGAAGACTTGGCCCGGCTGACTGAAAGCGTGGAAAAAGCCCTGGAATTAGGCAACGGCTTGGTTACAATAACGGCATTACCCCCTTTAACAAAGGGGGCGCAGGGGGATTTAAAGAATAACGCTAAAGAAACCACTTTTTCCAAACTTTCCGCCTGTTCTAAATGCGGCATCAACCTGCCGGAGCTGGAACCGCGCAATTTTTCTTTTAATTCGCCACATGGCGCCTGCCCTGATTGCGCCGGGCTGGGCACAAAATTGGAAATTGATCCGAAATTAATCATTAATTTTAATTTAACAATCGCCCAAGGTGCCATCCGCGCCTGGACCCATAATACGGCCGGCGGCCAAGGCTGGATGATGCGCATCTTAGGAACGGTGGCAGAGGCCCAAGGCTTTGATTTAAATACTCCGGTCAAGAATTTGACGAAAAAACAATTAGACGTCGTGCTCTACGGGTCAGGCGAAAAAAACTATAATGTCAACTATCAAAGCGAACGCTTTTCCGGCGAATTAACCACTGATTTTGAAGGCGTTATTCCCAATTTAGAGCGCCGCTTTCAGCAAACCGAATCTGATTATGTGAGACGTGAAATTGAGCAATACATGAGAGTCTTGGTTTGCCCGACTTGCTTAGGCAAGCGCTTAAAGCCGGAAATGCTGGCCGTAACTATCGCCGGAGAGTCAATTTTTGACATCTCGGCCAAAACCATTGATCAAGAAAAAAAATTCTTTTCCGAGCTCTCAAATTCAAAAACAATTTCCGCGCGCGATAAAAAAATCTCCGCGCAAATTTTAAAAGAAATCGGTTCCCGCCTGAATTTTTTATCAAACGTCGGCCTGGATTATTTAACGCTCGGGCGAACGGCCAATACTTTATCCGGCGGCGAAGCCCAGCGCATTAGATTGGCCACGCAAATCGGCTCGGCCTTGATGGGCGTAATTTATATTTTAGACGAGCCGTCTATCGGCTTGCATCATCGGGACAACAACAAGCTGATCGGCACGCTTAAAAAACTGCGCGATTTAGGCAACACGGTAATCGTGGTTGAGCATGACGAAGCCACCATGCTGGCGGCTGATTGGTTGATTGATATCGGCCCGGGCGCGGGCGAGCATGGCGGCCAAATCGTGGCCGCCGGCGCGCCTCTAGCTATAAAGAAAAACGCTAAATCTTTAACCGGCCAATATTTAAGCGGAAAAAAATTCATTCCGGTGCCGGTTAAATACCGCGCGGGTAATGGCAAAAAATTAAAAATTATAAAAGCCAGCGAGCATAATCTAAAAAATATCAACGTAGAATTTCCTTTAGGCTTGTTTATCGCCATCACCGGCGTTTCCGGCTCCGGCAAATCCACCTTAATGACCGATATTTTAGCTAACGCTCTGAACCAAAAGCTTTACCGGGCCAAACAGGAGCCGGGTAAACATGAAAAAATTGAAGGCCTGGAGCATATTGATAAAGTAATCAATATTGACCAATCGCCTATCGGCCGCACTCCGCGCTCTAATCCGGCGACCTACACCGGCGCTTTTACGCCGATTCGCGATTTATTCGCCTCTTTGCCGGAAGCTAAAATCAGAGGCTATAAGACCGGGCGCTTTTCTTTTAACGTGCCGGGCGGGCGCTGCGAAGCTTGCGGCGGCGACGGCATGGTTAAAATAGAAATGCAATTTTTACCTGATGTTTACGTTGAATGCGAAGTCTGCCACGGCAAAAGGTATAATAAAGAAGCTTTGGAAATTCATTATAAAGAAAAAAATATTTCCGATATTCTTAATATGACGGTTGAGGAAGGCTTGTATTTTTTTAAAAACATCCCGGCTATTGAACAAAAACTTTTCACTTTAAACCAAGTCGGCTTAAGTTATGTAAAACTCGGCCAATCGGCCACAACGCTCTCCGGCGGCGAAGCCCAAAGAGTAAAATTAGCTACCGAATTATCCCGCCGCGCCACGGGAAAAACTTTATACATTTTAGACGAGCCGACCACCGGCTTGCATTTTGACGATATTAAAAAACTCTTGCAAGTCTTAAACCAGCTGGTTGATAAAGGCAACACGGTTTTAATTATTGAGCATAACCTGGATGTTATAAAATCAGTTGATTGGATTATTGATCTCGGGCCCGAAGGCGGCGATAAAGGCGGAGAAATAGTAGCCATCGGCACGCCTAAGCAAGTCGCCGATAATAAAAAGTCATACACCGGCCAATATCTATCTAAAATACTTAAAAAATAAAAAACCTCGTTTGTGCGAACGAGGGGTGAATTAAAATTTGGTCACGGGGAAAGACCATTAAAG
>JBAZRI010000013.1 GCA_041662965.1 Patescibacteria group bacterium
GGTATATTATTACAACAACATCAGGATTAAAACCAGTTTGAAAATGCCGCCTTCACAGTATTACGCCCTTACCGCCAAAGGTTGATTTATATGGACAAAAGTGTCCGAATTTCGGGGTGCATGCCACAAAGAAGCAACACCACCCAGATAAATAAGAGGAAATTTATGATTTTAACTGGTGCTGAAATATAAACGAGGGTTATCAAAGATGAGGCAAGAAATAAAATAGCAGTAACTTTTTGCGTTTTCCATAAACGAACCACGGCCATAATCGTAAATGCCAGCGTCGCTATTGCCGATACCGCGATTAAAGCTGTGGGTGCAGTATAATTTCCGGTAAGGTCTTCTGCTGAAGATAGAACCGAAAGTATATAAGCTCCTATTCCCAAAATTGCTAATGTTTTACTTTTCATATTCATAAAAATTATTTTAATAATTCTTCCATAGGAACACCTAACGACTTGGCGATTTTTTGGATAGTTTGAACACTCGGCTTCCGATTCCGATTTTCAATTTATGCGGAAGGAGAGGGATTTGAACCCTCGAAGGCTTTTACACCTTACGCGCTTTCCAAGCGCGCGCACTCGACCACTATGCGATCCTTCCGAAATTCGTAATTGATAATTGATTACACCGCTCCCATTTTTTTTAATTCAACGTACACCTCATTGATCGGCAAACCGACTATGGAATAAAAATTACCCCTGATGCTTTCCATCAAAACCGCGCCCTTATCCATTAAGCCGTAAGCTCCGGCCATATTTAACGGTTCGCCGGTGGCTATATATTCATCAATTTCTTCATCGCTTAAATTTCTGAATTTAACTACCGCCTGGCTATAATTATTTACCACTATTTTATTTTTAGTGTCAATTATGGCATAGCCGGTTAAGCCTATATTTTCTTTGCCGGACAGCTCGCGTAAAATTCTTTTAGCCTCGACCGCGTCTTTCGGCTTGCCTAAAGTTCGGCCGTTAAAAATTACCATCGAGTCAGCGCCGATAATTATAGCGTCATCATAATCAGCGGCCACGGCCTCGGCCTTTTTTAAAGCTAAAAATTTAGCCAACTCAACCGGGTCGGCTAAAATTACGCTGTCCTCGTCAAAATTACTTTCAACTATTTCAAACTCTAAGCTGATTTGTTCTAAAATCTTTTTTCTTCTCGGCGATTTTGAAGCTAAAATTATTCTTCTTTTCTGCATAGAATTGCGTCGACCCCCTTTATCAAAGGGGTTTATTCAAAAATTCACTAATTATGTTCTTTAGGCCTTTTTCCGGCCGGCCGTCAGAAGCGATAAAATCTTCAAACGGATAAGCACCCGGATAAATATAATCGTTGACGAAAAAAGTCGGCGTGCCGGTAACGCCGGCGCCGGCGCCTTCGGCCGCTTGCTCTCCGATTTTATTTTCGTATTTGCCGCCGTCTAAGCATTGATTAAATTGCTCTTGGTTTAAGCCTAAATCAGCCGCGTCTATTTTAAATTGTTCTATGCTCATCCTGCCGGCAGTATTATCGGCAAATAATTTATCATGCATTTGCCAAAATTTACCCTGTTCGGCCGCGCATTCCGCCGCCTCGGCCGCTTTTTCAGCTTCCGGGTAACCGGGCAAAGGGTAATGCCTATAAGCTATTGCCACTTTATCTTTAAAATTTTCTTCCACTTTTTTTATAGTCTGGGAGAATTCGGCGCAAAACGGACATTCAAAATTGCTATAAATTATTATTTGCGCTGAAGCCTTCGCCTCGCCGAATATATGATCAGTCGCGTCAATCGGCCTTAATTTGCTAACCTGATACTCGCTGCCATTATTTTCCCGGGCGGGAGCTTGCGGCAATTCTTTATTATTAATTACATAAAATAAACCGGCAGCTAATACAGCCGCAATAATAATTAAGATTATTTTATTTTGTTTAGACATAAATCTTGATTATTATACTTTAGCTCTTTTAAGATGCCACTCGGTCGCTTGCTCATAATTATGCCCGATTTTAAACAGCATGGCTTCGGCAAAACGCTTGCCGATTAACTGCAGGCCGACGGGCAAGCCTTGATCAAAGCCGCAAGGAATAGTAATCGCCGGCAGACCGGCCAGCGACGCGCCGGTAACAAAAATATCTTCAAGATACATTTTTAAAGGGTCGCTGGACTGCTCGCCGATTTTAAAAGCTATATGCGGCGCGGTTGGAGTTAATAAGCAATCCACGGTTTCCAAAACTTTATCCATTTCTTGCTTTATTTTTGTCCTGACTTTCTGCGCCTGTAAATAGTAAGCGTCAAAATAACCGGCGCTTAAAGCGTAAGTGCCGAGCATTATGCGGCGCTTAGCTTCCGGCCCGAAGCCTTTGCCTCGGCTTTTAGTGTAAATATCCATTAAATCAGCCTTGGCTCTATCCGTATCCTGAATGCTTAAACCGTATTTTATGCCGTCAAATCTGGCTAAATTTGAGCTTACTTCGGACGGCGTAATAATATAATAAACCGGCACGCCATATTTTGTATGCGGCAGATTTACTTGTTTGAATTTAACGCCAAGTTTTTTTAATTCTTCAATCGCCTGATTTATAACATCAGCTACTCCTTTGTCCGTGCCGCCGACAAAATATTCTTTAGGCAAGCCGATGGTTAAGCCTTCCAAGCCTCCCCTCTCCTTACCAAGGAGAGGGCTAGGGTGAGGTTTATTTACCGTGGTCGCGTCATTTTTATCAACTCCGGCAATCGCCGATAACACGACTGCCGCGTCGGCAACGGTTTTAGTTAACGGTCCGGGCACATCGGTTGAGCTGGTCATGGCTATAAGCCCGAAACGGGAGCTCCGGCCATAAGTCGGCTTTAAGCCGGTGATGCCGCAGAAACTGGCCGGGCATCTGATTGAACCGCCCGTATCCGTGCCTAAGGCGAATAAACACATATCAGAGGCCACGGCCGCGGCCGAACCGCCGGAAGAACCGCCGGGCACGCGAGTTAAATCCCAAGGGTTATGAGTCGCGCCGTATGCGGAATTTTCCGTTGACGCGCCATGGGCGAATTCGTCCAAATTGGTTTTACCGAGCAGCACCGCGCCGGCCTGACGCAATTTTTTTATAATCGTCGCGTCATAAGGCGCGATATAATTTTTTAAAATTTTTGAAGCCGCCGTGGTGCGGACGCCGCTGGTTAAAATATTATCTTTAGCTAAATAAGGAATGCCTAATAAATCGCCTTTTTCACCGGACGCGCGCCGCTCATCGGCTTTCTTCGCCTCGTTCAAAGCCTCTTTTTCGCACACGGTTAAACAAGCCTTGATTTTCCCGTCCGTTTCTTTTATTTGCTTTAAACACGCCTTAGTTAAATCAACCGAGGTAATTTCTTTCTTCGCCAGCATTTCGCCGGCTTGTTTAATTGTAAGTGTATTTAATTTCATAATAAACTTATTCTATTATCCTTTTCACTTTAATAAATCTCTCTTCTCTTTCCGGCGCGTCTTTCAACGCTTGTTCAATTTCTTTTTCATCCCAATCGCGTACTGCGTCTTCGCGCAAAACATTTTCCAAGCCCGTAACTTGCGCGGTCGGCTCTATGCCTTTAACATCAACTTCTTTAAGCTGGTCAATATAATTTAAAACAGCCGACAGCTGTCCGCCGTATTTTTTTAATTCGGCCTCGGTTAATTCCAGCCGGGCCAGCTTGGCAATATGTTGTATTTCTTCTTTAGATAGTTGCATAAATAAATAATTTTACTAATACCATTTAAAAATCACTCGGGGGTTCGGGGGTTGGAGTTGGCGCCAAGGCTTACAGAGATAAGATAAATCAGCTAGATAGCCAATCGGAAACCCCCGAGACTTCCTGCCTGCCGGCAGGCAGGTTTGCTTACTTTTTAGTCATAAAAAGTAAGTCTTAGCGAAGCGCCACAAATGTATATTTTACAATAAACCGATATTTTTAAAAATATGGATTCCCGCCTACGCGGGAATGACAAAAAAGAGTTATTCTATTATCTTCAAAAACTCCTCTTCGTTAATAATTTTTACTCCCAACTTTTTCGCTTTGTCCAATTTACTCCCCGCCTCTTCTCCGGCTACGACATAATCAGTATTTTTACTGACTGACGAAGAAATATCTCCGCCCAATTCCCTTATCTTAGCCTTAGCCTGGTCTCTTGTCAATTCTGCCAAACCGCCGGTTAAAACAAATGTTTTTCCGTTTAATTTCGCGCTTTTAGCCGTTAATTTCAGGCTGATTACTTTTACGCCGTTAGCCTCTAGTTTAGCTAATAACTCTAAATTTTTTTTATCATGAAACCATTCATAAGCGCTTTTAGCCATAATTTCCCCGAAATCGTAAATGGAATTTATTTCATCTAGGCTGGCATGTTTAATTTTTTCCAAACTGCCAAAATGCTTGGCTAAGGCCAGAGCCGATTCTTCGCCCACATGGCGAATGCCAAGGCTATAAATAAATCTGGCTAAATCAACTTCCTTCTTAGCCGCGATAGCTTCAACTAAATTTTCAGCGCTCTTTTCCGCGAATCTTTCCAGCGGCTTTAAATCTTTGGCGGTTAATTTAAAAAAATCGCTTATATCTTTTACTAGCCCTTGCTTAACCAATTGTTCAATAATCTTCGGGCCTAAACCTTCAATATCCATGGCGCTTCTTGACGCCCAGTGGGTTAAATTTCGTAAATTTACCGCGTAGCAATTAATATTCACGCATCTTAAAGCCACTTCGCCGGCCGCTTTTTCCACTCCGCCCGAGCACCTGGGGCACTTTTTCGGCGCCTTAATTTCCAATTCCCTACCGACGCGCAGATTCGGCAAAACTTTAACCACCTTCGGAATAACGTCGCCGGCGCGCTCAATTATAACCGTATCGCCGATTTTTAAGCCCAGCCTTTTAATCTCATCTAAATTATGTAAAGTGGCGCGGCTGACCGTCACGCCGTAAACTTTAACCGGCCTTAAATAAGCCGTCGGTGTTAAAACGCCGGTGCGGCCGACCTGCCAAACTACATCTTCCACAACCGTGGTCGCTTGTTCGGCCGCGAATTTATAAGCCATCATATAACGCGGCCCTTTGCCGACTATTCCCAGCTTAGGCCATAAATTTAAATCGTTGACCACCGCTACCACGCCATCGCATTCAAACGGCACTTTATCTCTGTTTTTTTCCCAATAGCCATGAAATTTAATAGCTTGGTCTAAATTACGGCAATATTTATTTTGTTTTAACGCTTTAAAGCCTAAAAGTTTGGCCAGCTCGTGCTCCTGCTCATGATAAGCCAAGCCTAAATCGGTTGCCAAAGAATAAATATGGCAATCTAATTTTCGCTCGGCGGTTAATTTTGAATCCAGCTGCCTAATTGAGCCGGCGGCCGCGTTGCGCGGATTAGCTAGCTCGCTCCGGCCTTGCTTCTTATATTGCTTATTTAAATCTGCGAATACTTTAGCGGAGATAATGGCTTCGCCGCGCGCTTCCAGCCGGCCGCTGGCCAGCGTTTGATATAATTTTTTTATTGACTCATCCGTTAGGCCGATTTTTTTTAATTCAACTTCAGCCGGCCGCCTTAAAATTAGAGGAATGGCTTCAATGGTTTTTAAATTTTGCGTTACGTCTTCGCCGATTTCCCCGTCGCCCCGAGTCGCGCCTAAAACAAATTGGCCTTTTTCATAGACTAAGGCCACGGCCAAACCGTCCATTTTTAATTCAGCGTAATAACCTCCCCTAACCCCTCCTTCGTAAGGAGGGGAACTTTTGCTCCCTCCCCTTACCAAGGGGAGGGTTGGGGTGGGGTATAAAATCTTCTCTAATCTTTTTTCCCAATCCTTCATATCGTCCGGGTTAAAAGCGTCAAAAATAGACATCATGGGCGCCGAATGCTTAACTTTATTAAATTTTTCCAAAGGCGCTCCGCCCACTCTTTGCGTCGGCGAATCCGGCGTAATATATTCCGGAAACTCCCGCTCTAATTTTTCCAGCTCATTTTTCAGGCTATCTAAAGCCGCGTCGGAAATTAAAGACTTATCTAAAACATGATAAGCATAGCGATAGGTTTCAATTTCGCTTCTTAATTTAGCTATTCTTTTTTTAGCTTGTTCTTTATCCATATATCATCAAATAAAAATTTTATGGCCGTAGGGCTTTGCCCGCTATAAAATTTTTATTTGATACATTATATTTTTGTTTATCCCCGTTAGGGGGAAAATATTATTTATCCCCGGAGGGGGAAAACTTTTTTTGAAAAAGTTTTTAAAGGATTTATTGCGCCTGGAAAGAACTTTCTACCGATCTTTTTACCCCGCTATAGCTGCCGACTGATGAGAAAGTTACGTTAGGCGTTGAAGAAGCATAATTTACTGTATATGAACTGCCGTTGCCGATACTACCATTAAATACATTTGGCACATAACTACTCAAAGGATAGCTGTAACCGTTATATCTGGCTTCCCATAACGCCCGCTCCATGCCGGCTTCGGACGCATAAAAAGCCAAATTTGAATAACCGGCTAAGCGATTCATTCTTATGCCGGATAAGACTAAATCAGCCGCTACTAAAGTAACGACTAAAATGCCGGATAAAATAAACAAGGTCAAAAGTAAAATTACGCCTCTGTTATTTTTTATTATTTTTATTCGCATATACACTCGTTGTCATTCCCGCGAAAGCGGGAATCCAGAAATTTCGCCTCTTATCTAATGTTTTAATAATTCTGAATTTGAGTCACGCCCGAAGATAATAAAATATTAATCTATTCATAATATCTTGCCGAAACCGTCATTTGAATTTTCATTTTTTGCTCATGTATCGCCTGCCCGATAGCCTTAACGTCCATCTTCATAGTAACGTACGGCTGCTTGCCGCTAGCGCCGATTAAATTATCAACTACAAAAAATTTTAAATTGCTAACTTCAATTTTCGTCGGAGTAATAAAGCCGGATTGAGCGCCGGCGTTAACGTCTATTTTAAGACGGCTATTTTCCAGATAATATCTAACGCAAACATCGTCTTTATTTTTAAAATACAACTCACTGCCGCCGCCGGCCATATTAAAAACTTTATTAATGGCCGCGCCGTAGCAATCGGCATTGCTGACTTGCGCCATTCTGATTTCTTTGCTCATTTTTTCCATGGCATATCTTATATTCTCCTGGACGTTCTGCGCGCTGATGGAACTCCTTTGCCCTTCAATCACCATTTTAAATATTTGGGTTGAAGCCAAAATTAAAAAAGAAAAAAGAGCTATAGAAACTACTAATTCCAATAAACTTAAACCGCTTTCAGCTTTAAATTTTTTTATAAATAAATTCATATTCACAATCTATCATCAAATAAAAATTTTTGTAGCCCCGCGGGCTTTGCCCGCTATAAAATTTTAATTTGATACGTTATATTTTTTGTTTATCCCGCTTGTCGGGGAAAATATTATTTATCCCCGGAGGGGGGAAAACTTTTTCTAAAAAAGTTTTTAAAGGTTACTTCCAATTATATAAATAAGTTTCAGCCGTATAGTCATGGTTTACACCGCCGTCTTTCCAGCGAATAGTGCATTTAACATCAAGATAGTCATGTGTGGCATCAATCGGCACCACCGCCACGGTAATTAAACGATAAAAATTGGTTGACGAGGCGGTTACGGTATGAGTATAAAAACCATTACTATTAACATACAACCTAGCGCTGGCATCATTAAGGGAATTTACGGTCGTATTAATCACAGGCCCATTATAATCAATCGTATAAGTGTAATCAGCGCCAGCGCCTACTATATCTTTATCCCAATCATTGCCAGGCGTCAGCCAATTTAAGTCCCTAATATTTCTTACCAGTTCCAAACCTTCCTGCGCTAAGCCCGCGGCCATCAAAACATTTTTATTAATATATTGGGCTTGTACGTTTTGGACAACTAAAGACAAAACTCCAACCATGCCCATGGTAATTATCATAATTGCCACAATAACTTCCAAGATGCTGATGCCTGAATTGTTTTTTATAATTTTCATTTTTTTAATCCGTGTCAATCAAGCCAAAAAAATTAACTAAAACTATGGCCGTTGAATTATTAATATTTTCTTTAATAGTAATTTGCGCGTTGGTATTAATATTGCCGTTAACATACGTAATCGGATCCGGCGGATAAAAAACAATATCCAGCGCGTTGCCCTGAACCGGGCTAAAGGAATTTATGGTAACGCCGGCCGGCAAAGTTTTAATCTCTATAGCTTTGTCTTTATCGGAATCATTATTATATCTAAAATCTCCATCTTTATCCGCAAAAATTATATAATGATTCGGATCAACTAAACTAAAATGCACGCCCCAGCCGCCGTCAGGAGTTTCATCGGTTTCATATTCCTTTGAACCCAAACTGTAATTTTGCGCCAGCCTGATATCTGAAACCAGTTTTTGTTTTATAATGCCAAGCTCCGAGCGTTTATTTGTGCCGTGATAATTAGCCATAAACAGGCTGCTCATCATGACAATTATAAAAATACTGACTAGGAGTTCAATTAAAGTAAACCCGGCTGAATTTTTAATTTGTTTATCCATTATTTTAAATTAATAAAGACGTCCGACGTCTCTAAGGCGTCGGACGTCTCTGGAGCGCAATATAATTCACTATTTTTTACTCGGGCTTAACTTCTTTCCATTTTGGCAATTGGGCGTTAATGCTAACTAAGATTTGATAGGAAGCGCTATAACCATCTGTATCCGTCACGGTTAGCGTCACGGTTGAGCTGCCGTTTGAATTAAAGATTATGGTCGGAGTTGAAGTGGCCGTATCATTATCTTTAAAAGTCGCGCCGTTCGTAGCGCTCCAGCTCCAATCGCATAAAGCATCAGTGCAATTAACCGGCGCGTCCGGATCAGAAGTTAAATATATCCGGCTATCATCCGTGAATTTAACCTCTTCTCCCAGGCTCGGATTAACCGGAAAATAAGTGGCGTTAACTTGAGGAAATTTATGCTTATAGGTGGTAAATGTTAAATTAGGATTTATTGGATTCTTAACCTCATTGTAGGCTTGATTATCGGTTAAAATATGGCCTGAAATATTTGTATCAAACGAAGTAGTCGCAGAATACACATCATTATTATCCCAAACCTGAACCGACCATTTATAACTTGTGTCATATGCCAGCTTGCTTTCATCAATGTTATAAGTGCAAACGCAATCGCCAGCATTAGGACAACCGGTTGAACCGTTTATCATACAATCAATACCAATTTTACAATCAGCCGAGGGTACTCCAACGTTAGTACATTCGCCCGTATTTAATACCTCAAAATTATCACTAGCTCTATTAACTATTATCTTGTAGGCTGAACCAGAAGAACCGCTATCCGTATCAATAAAATCAAATTGCAATTTAGCGCCTAAAGCATTAACGCTTGGCGGAGTATGATTCGCCCAATTAGGCGCAGTTAAATTTTTAACCTCTGGCGGATTATTTAAACTACTAGTATCAAGCGTCACTTTATAATTTGATAAAGTAGCGCAAGTATCAATATTATTAGGAGGCAAGGTGCCGTCATTTCTATGATCGCAATTAAAGCTAACCCAGCCAATGCCGGATTTATCGTCATTAGCGTTCCAGGCCCAGCCGGAAAAATCACCGGTAGTTGAATTTATAGACACGCCACTAGCCCAACTACTGTCGCTTAATTTAACCCAACCATTATTGCCCATGCTTAAAATTTTAGCCCAGCCGGTAACAATCCCGGTGGCACTATCGTAATGCGCCCAAATTTTTGGATCTCCTGGCGCATCGCTTGCCTGGATTAAACCATAAACCGGTAAATTGTCGTCTGGACCGAAATAAACCCAACCAACGTTTGAGCTCCAGGCATAACCGCTAAAATCACCTGTGTCCGAATCTATATTCACGCCATAATCATAGCCGCCATTATCACTGCAAGTATTATTATTAGAGCAACTAAAGCTTATCCAGCCAATATTAGAATTCCAAGCCCAGCCGCTTACATTATCGCTGGAGCCGGCGCTGCTGATTTTAACATTTTCCCTGAAACCAAGCTCATAATAAACAACGGCTAAGCTTAAGCCAAAAGCCACAACAAACATAAAAATTGTGATAACCCAGGTTTTCGCCTTAAAATAATCTCGCATAAAATTATGTTTAAAATATATTCAAATACCAATTTAAAATCTGCTCTTGGTAAAATAAAGTGATAATCGCGCCAGCGGCCAGAAATACTCCTAAAGGCACTTCCGAGCCCCATTGTTTTTTACCGGTTAAAATCATGCCTAGGCCGACGATTGAGCCGATAAAATAAGAAATAATTATGGCAACTAATGCGCCCGGCCAGCCTAGAGACAAGCCGATTAACAGGCCCAGCCTAATATCGCCGCCGCCAATCCATTTTCCTTGGGAAATTACAAACTGAATCAGGAAAAAACTACCTCCTATTATACCAGAAATTAATAAATTCCACAAACTAAAACCTAAAATTAAATTAAAAATCAATACAACTAAACAAGCCGGCAGAGTTACGATATCCAAAATCAAGTACCAGCGCAAATCATAGATAAAAACCACAATCATCACGCTAACTAAGAAAAAATCTCGCAAAATTTTCATTGAAAATTGGTCATTGAAAATTGTTTGAAAATTGAAAATTGCTTGTCCTGGCTCGACCAGGGAAAATTGAAAATTAATAGCAAATGATACTACAAACAACAAGCCGGTCACGAACTCCACGGCCGGATACTGCCACGAAATCCTCTTCCCGCAGCTTCGGCATTTTCCGCCGAGCATTATAAAGCTTAAAACCGGGATATTGTCGTACCAGGCAATTTGCTTACTGCATTTCGGACAATAAGAGCGCTTCCATTCATCGCCCCCTTTAGCAAAGGGGGTTAGAGGGATTTTCTTATGCAGACGCCAAATTAGGCAGTTCAGAAAAGAGCCGATGATTAGGCCGAAGATAAAGATGAAAATTAGTATTATTGATAAAAACATAAATATAAAAAATTAAAAAATAATTATTTATCATTAATCGGCAGGAGACTATCCGTGTAGATTTCGGTTATGCCGTATAAATTAATAAATTTATATTTATCATCCGCGGAATTTATCGTATGGGCATAAGACGGTATATTAAGCCTTTTTAATTGGCGTGGCAAGGAAGTGGCGGCACGGCCCTTATCCATCGTTATCACTAAAGGCCCTTCAAATTTTTTCACCCACTTAAGAACATCGTCATTAGAACCGCCGAATCGATAAAGCGTCCAGATAATTTTTTTATATCCCATTTTTTTTACGCTTTCATATTCCTCCGGCTGGTAAATTTGCGGGATAACCCTTGCGGAAAAATCAGGATACTCCTTAGCTATAATAGCTAAACCCTCAAGATTTTTTTCTTTTATATCTGTTATTAAATAAGCGGCCGGATGTCGGTTAAGCCAATCTATCAAGCTTTCAAGAGTGCAAACATTTAAATTCGCTTTTTCTGCCAAGTCTTTAAATTCATTATAAGTCGGCCGCTTCAACAGCTCGTCGTTAAGCAGTTTTTTCGTATTATCGCCCCAATCATGAACGCAGGCCAATTTGCCGTCAGAAGTAAAAGAAAAGTCTATTTCAAAATAAGTAAAGCCGTTTTTTAAATTTTTATCCAGCGCCTCCAGGCTATTGGTATAAGTTTGTCCGTTAATCGCGCCGCCGGCATGAGCAACCCGGCGCATTTCTAGCGGCTCGCTATCTAACGGCGTTATACAAGCGAGTTTTTTTATTTCATCAGCGGTTAGGATGTAGCCGTCTTCTAATCTAATTTTTTGGCGACAGGCTTCGCCCTTGCCGATAGTGAGATAATAGTCTGATTGATTTTGCTTATCGACTAAAAAGTAAGGAGTTTTTTCATCAAGCGCCAATACGGCATCATACAAAGTTTTTTTATTATTTGAGTTTCCAAATTTAATGTTTACATCCAATTTCTCATTTAACTCGACTAGGGCGGGCATAGCATAATTTTTACCGTCAATGCTGATATTTTTTCTCTTCATATCAAACTTAACAAATTCTTTAATTGGCGCCAGATTCCAAAATTTTATTATATCATTCGGCCAATACGCCAAGTAATTATGTATTTGGCTTATTTCAGCCGCGTTCTCCTTAATATTTATAAGGTCGCGCCCTAAACCGATTTTCGCCTGATAACCGATAAAAGGCAATATGGTTACACTCTCGTCCAATGCCGAACCTTGCTGATCAATTCGCCGCTCTTTGGTGCTACCCGACTCTATAATCATAAAAAGATTATTTCTATCTAATTTATCCAATTGGCCCGTCGCGGTATTTTTATGGGCTAAATGATCGGATAAAATAGCAATCACCGTATTTGAACCATTCTCTGATTTCTGAATTTTATCAACGAAACTGCTGATTAAATAATCCGAGCAAGCGACCGCATTCAATATCGGATTCGAGCCGTCTTGATACTTTAAATTACCGCAGCTTTTTGAAATATGGCCGCGCGGATGATGAGTATCTAAGGTTAATATGACCATAGCCGTTTTGTCAAAACTTTTTGCCATCTTATCATATCGGTCATAAGCTAAATCAAACAGCGTATCGTCGTAAGGCCCCCAAACGCTTTTATACGACTGATCTTTTAATAAAGGCAATAATTCTTCGCGTCCGTAAATCTCGTCATAATTATGCGATGTAAAAAATCGGCCTTTGCCGGCAAAATCAAGCGAAGCGCCGCCAAAGTAGGCTAACCGATAACCTTGATTTTTTAACAAATCGCTTAAACAAACCGCGGCGGGTAAAAACTCCTTCATCACGTTTAAGCCGTTGCCGTCAAGCGTTGGCGTAAAAAGAGGCAAACCGCACTGGCTGGCCACTAATCCGCCAATAGTCCAGTTAGCGCCGGCAACATTTTTAATATTCGTAAAATAAGTGCTTTTATCTTGCAGTTGGCGCAAACCCTTAATTAGCCCGGGGAAGGCAATTTCATTGAAATATGTCTGTTCCAGGCCTTCGGCATAAATAATAATTAAATTTTTAGCTTTGGCGCTTGGCTTAATTTCCGGTATTTCATAATAAGCGTCAAACGGAACAACTGCCTTATTGGCGGACGCATTAAGCGCTTTTAGGCGGTATAAATCAAAATTGGCCGGATTTAAAAAAAACGATAAAAATATAAAAAAATAAGCTAAAACTATATGTATTTTATTATTCGTTTTAAGATTATTTTTTTTAACCAGCCAATAAAAAATTACTAGCCCAAAAATAATAAATAATATATATACGGTTATCTCGCGCCAAAAATCCTGCCAGCCGACTCCATCTAAGCCATATTTTAAATGATATATTACTGCGCTATCAATTCCGTCGCCTGATAAATAATCCAAAAAGGCATAAGTATTAATATATAAATAAGACCATAAAGCAATCGTTGAAAAAATTAGGCGATTGATTAAAGCCTGGCCTGATTTTTTATAAAAATAGAAACTAACTACTAAAAAAATCGATGCGGCATATTGCAATAAAAGCCTGGGCATATTATTTATAATAAATTTCTTCCATTAATTATTTAACTCCCCATAGTACTTCTTTAATTCCTCATTCTTCGGCGCCAACTTTATAGCTTGATCAAGATATTTTTTCGCCGCAATCAAATCTTTTTTGTCGCGGTATAAAAGCGATAGCGCCAGCGGCCAATTATAATCGCTCGGAGCCAGCATCATGCCGCGCCGATTAAATCTAATAGCCTCATCTAATTTATCCTGGACATAATAGACATCGGCTATATTTTTATATAAAGTTACCCTATAAGGATCTAGGCTTAAGCCTTTTTTATAATATTCAAGCGCTAAATCATAATTTTTTATTTTAAAATACGCCTGGCCGGCCCCCTCGTATAGCCTAACCGCGATAACGATAATTTGCTGGCGGTGCTGATTATTTAAATACGGATGATCGGTTGGCGGTAAAATTTTAAGCGCTTTATTAAAAACTTCTATCGCGCCCTTATAATCCCCTTGTATTATCTTTTGCTTGCTTAAATCTTCGTACACTCCGGTAAAATATGGAAAATTTACCATTAAATCATTGAATATTTTCTCCGCTTCCGCGTAATAAGATTTATCCAAATAAAAGCCGAACGAAGTATAAACGCGGGCTATATTATGTAAAATGCCATAAGATTTTTTATCGCGAATTGATTTTATATATTCTAAAATATTATCGCTTAGTCGCTTTCGGATAGAAATATCTTTAATCTCGGAAAAACAATTTAACACTAAAAAAAGATAATTTTCTTGATAATAAATATTATTCGGGCTTAATTTTACAACTTTTTCCATATTATTTATGACGCCCTGGCAATCGGAAGCTTTAACTGAGTTTAAAGCTTTTATGTAATAAATTTCCGCCCTAACCTGATTTAAATTGTTAGCATAGATAAATACGGCTGAAACTAAAAAAAGCGCTATCCAAATTAATATTTTTGAAAACGCAGTCAAGCTTATATTTATAACTTTAGCTTCTTTGTTAAAATTTATAATAAACCAAGACAAGGCCAAAATTAAATATAAATAAACTGAAACGGTAAAAAGAGAAAAGCTAAAAAAATTATTAATAAAATAAGCGACCAAGGAGGAAAATAAAAAAACAAGCAGCCAATCCTCAAGCTCAAATTTTTGTTTAGCTAATAAAAAAATAGCCGCTCTATAAATAAAATAAATAAAAAATAATAAATTAGCTATAAGCCCTAAAGCGCCAAAAGACAAAATTTGGTCAAACAGCCAATTATGCACTCTGTCCGGAGAACTATTGATGGCCTCATATATACCCCAGTCTATTTGGTAATATTTCATAAAAACTTCATTCAAAACTTCAGGGCCGTAACCAATAAACAATCTTAAATAATCAGCCTGCCTTATTTCTTTAATAGCCGAATCTAAATAATAAAGCCTCATTTTATTAGATCCGCCTTTAAAATCAATAATACTTGCGAGCCGATTAACCAAACCGATTGATTTTAAGCCGGCTGACTCGGTCGGACGAATAAAATTTAAGCTTATAACTGATATTACACCGATTAAAGTTAGGGCGATAAAACCTAGCGCGATTTTATTAAACCGCTTATAAAACAGCCAAACTATAATTAAAAAAAACAAGCAACTTAAAAACCCAAGCCAAGCCGCCCGAGAATAAGTAAGAATCAAACAAACTAATTGCATGAATAGAGCTAGGCCGAGAAAAAATTTAACCAATATTCTTTTAGCTATAAAAATTAAGGCATAAAGGCTGAAAGGCATAACTATTATCAGCCAATGCCCGAAAAAATTAGGCTGGCCCAAGGTGGAAAAAATACGCGCCGCGTTTATATTTCTAGACCAGGTAAGCGGGTCAAGATTTAAATATTGAAGCAATCCGTAAACCGCGGTTAAAGACGCCGCGGCAATCACGCTTATAACTACGCGCCTAAGCTGTTTAAAATCTTTAAGGTTTAATATAAGCAATATAAAAAATAACAAATAATTAAAGAGGTTATAAAAACCTTGTTGTCTGGAAAAACTGCCCCAAAAACTTTCGGTCGGGTGGAGAGAGGCTAAGGAGCTTAAAAAAAATGAAATTAATAAAAAGCTGGCCAACAAAAAAATTTTAGCGCCGCCGCGATAATTAAATTTGCCGTTAATAAAAACTTTAGCCATAAAACTAAGCAGCATAAAAACCAAAATTACTCTGAAAATAACTATTCTGTAAAGATCAATGACATTATAGCTTGCCATGGTGAAATCAACGGTTATGGGAATAAAAAAAACTATAGCTAAGATGCCGTATTCAATAAATAAATCACAAATTTTTACAATTTTTTCTTTTAGCATAAATAAAGCTTAATCATGCTTATATTATAACTCAAATAAACCGCCAAGAACAGTTTATCTAAAAAGAGCCGGACTATAATCCGGCTCTTTTTAGATAAACCCTTAATAGGACCCTTTTAAAAATTTTTATTTACCCGGTTAAATAATTTCGCCTAAGCGAAATTCCCGCTAGGCGGGATTTAACGGGGCTTATTGGATAATGCCTGGTGTAGCAGTATGAACGCCTGCCGATACGCTTCCGGTCGTACCGCCTAAGCAATATACTAATTCATAGGAGGTGTTAGCGTCTAACGCGGTATATGCATAACTGTTGCCGTCCGTGCAATCGCCGTCAGCTTCAGGCGACGGATTGGTTGGAACAGTAGCCATATAAGTAACGCTGCCATCAGCAATAGTACCTCCGCTGGTAACCGCCCCTGTAGCCGGATATTCGTTAGCATCATTATAATACAACTCTAAAGCCGTTTGAATCTGCTTGATATCAGATACGCGCTTAGCATCCCTTGATTTCATTCTGGCGTTATTTAAAGCCACCACGGCCAAAGTTGATAACAAGCCGATAATGGCGATAACCACCAATAACTCAATTAAAGTAAAACCTTGTTGTTTTTTCATAATTCACCTCCTATCAGATTTACATAAACCATTTATGCATAATTTAATGTTTATATCTATTATCTATATTATACACTAAGTTATCTAAAAAGAGCCAGAATATAATCCGGCTCTTTTTAGATAAACCCTTAATAGGACCCTTTTAAAGATTTTTATTTATTGAATGCCATTGGGCGTGGCAGTATGCTCGCCTGCCGTTACGCCTCCGGTCGTACCGCCTAAGCAATATGTCAAAGTATAAGAGGTTTGGCCGGTCAAAGCGTTATAAACATAACTGTTGCCGTCATTGCACTCGCCGTCAGCTTCCGGCGATGGATTGGTTGGAACAGTCGCCATATAAGTAACGGTGCCGATAGCGATGTCGCCGCCACTGGTAACATCCGCTGTAGCCGGATAAGCATTGGCATCGTTATAATACAACTCTAATGCCGTTTGAATCTGCTTGATATCAGATATGCGCTTAGCATCCCTTGATTTCATTCTGGCGTTATTTAAAGCCACCACGGCCAAAGTTGATAACAAGCCGATAATGGCGATAACCACCAATAACTCAATTAAAGTAAAACCTTGTTGTTTTTTCATAATTCACCTCCCCTCTCTGCTACACGAATTATTTACCCTGTTAAATAATTTCGGTTTCACCGAAATTACCGCCTAGCGGTATTTAACAGGGTGAACCCAAAATTAAAACAAGCATGGGAATCTAATCGTGAAATTAATTTATTATATTTTTCCTCCGCGCCTGCTCTGGCGCGGGTTTGTACTTATCCACAATTATACCACAAAAATTAACTATTGGCACTATCTACTCGCCGAACGCTAGCTAAAAACTGCTGGCTAAATTATACATGGGTAAAATTACGGCCGCCACCATTAAGCCCACGGCCACACCCATAACAACCATAATCAGCGGCTCCATCAAAGTCATTAAATTATCCACCATATTGGAAATTTCTCGGCTATAAAAATTAGTTATTTTTTCTAAAATAATATCCATTTTCCCGGTTTTTTCTCCAATATTTAACATCTGCGAAACCATTTTAGGTATAGTATTGCTTTTTATAAAAACGCTGGAAATTGAATTGCCATCTTCAACTTCTTTAATAGTTTCCTCTATTAATTCCTTGTAAATTTCATTGCCAACCACTTCGGCCGTCACTTTTAAGCTGTTGTCTATGGTTACGCCGCCGACGATTAAAGTATTCATAGAGCGGGTAAAACGGACTAAATAAATCAATTGAAATAAACGGCCGAAAATCGGCAGCTTTAGTTTTATATAATCAAACTGCTTCTTGCCTTGAGACCTTTTTATATAAAATCTAAAAGCCGCGATTAAAGCCACTACCATAACGATAAGCAGCCACCAATATTTTTGCATAAAACCGGAAGTGCCAATCAATACTCTAGTGGCAAACGGCAGTTCGGAACCGCTTTCAGTTAAAATGCCGGTAAGCTTGGGCACGACAAAAATCATCATAACGATGCCGACAACGACTAAAGCGGATAAAACAAAGGCCGGATAAATCATGGCGCCCTTGATTTTGTTCGTCATGTCATAGTCTTTTTCCATCTCGTCGGCCAAATAGCTTAACACCTCGTCCAGCTTGCCCGAGGTTTCGCCCGACCTGACAACGCTAACATAAAAATTGCTGAAAATGCTAGGCCGTTTGCCTAAAGACTCGGATAAAGTCGAGCCGGCGTCAACTTCGTCGGCCACTTCCGAGACCGCCATTTTTAAAATTACATTCATCGTTTGATCAACCATAATCTTAAGCGCCTGCACCATGGAAACGTTAGCTGAAATCAAAACTGAAAACTGCCGGGAAAAAATAACTATGTCCTTTATTTTTACCTTGTTTAAAAAATCTAAATTAATCTTAGTTTTTCCGGACGACACCTCCGAGATTAAAACAACGGAAAACCCTTTTTCCGCCAATATCTCTCCGACCGCATCTTTACTAATAGCCTCAATCATACCCTCCTGCACTTCTTTGTCTTTATTAAAAGCTTTATATTTATAAATTGGCATATACAATAATTGAAAATTGGTAATTGAAAATTAATTATATATCTTCTGCCCTAACTTCGCCTAATTGGACTAAATCGCTGAGCGACTTATGCATGCTAATCATGCCTTCTCTTTTCGACGTCTGAATTACGCTCTCTAATTGATATATTTTACCTTCCCTAATTAATGATTTAGCGGCCGAATTATTTAACAGTATTTCATTGGCTAAAATCAAGCCGCCGCCCCGGCGCTTGACTAATTTCTGTACTAAAACACCGACTAAAATATCCGCTAAATTATAGCGCGCGGCTTCCGCCGGCAAACTTACGGACATGCCGGCTAAAACTTTTTCCAAAACCCTGTCTGAGCTATCGGCATTGATTTCTAAAATAACCAAGCAATTTCCCGAAGCCAGCTCAAAAATTTTCGGCATAGCCGAATTAAGAGCTTGGCTATCTTTTATTTCATTAATATAGACCGCGTCCACGTCTTCGCTTAAGCAATAATCCAAAGCATCAGCTACCGTATTGACGTCGGTTCCTACCTGCCTCTGCATGACTAAGCTGTTTTTGCTGATGAACAAATATTCAATCGGATCTTCAATGGTAATAATATTCAAAGCCCTGGTTTTATTAAGCTCTTCGACGAAAGAAGCCGCGGTGGTGGTTTTACCTGAATTATAAGCTCCGGCGATGATTAAAAGCCCGGAAGCGGCCTGCAAAAAATTGCGACAAGCCTCGGCCAGCCCTAAATCGTTAAAATTTTTTATTACGCCGGGAATATAATGGAAGGATAAGGCTAGAAGGCCTTTTTGATAAAAAACGTTTATGCGAAAACGAAAATTAGAAATATTTTTCACTAAAATCACGCCCTTATCCTCTTTTAGGCCGGCGATCTCCTCAGGGCTTAAAAAAGTTTCTGTTATCTTACTTATAATTTCGCTGGTAATCATCTCTTGGCCGGTTAAAGGTATGAATTGGCCGGTTATTCTTACCATGGGCGGGCTGCCTACGGCCAAATGCAAATCAGAGCCATTTTTTTGGACCATTTCCGATAATATTCTGTTTAAAAAAATTGACGGCACTTCCATAGAATTACAGTTTTTATAATCAAGTTAAAATTTAATGGCCGTAGAACTTCGCTCGCTATTAAATTTTAACTTGATACCTTATATTTTTGGAAAATATTATTTATCCCCGGAGGGGGAAAACCTTTTTTAAAAAGGTTTTTAACCTTTATTCAGCATTTTTTTTATTTTATCAACCACTTCTGAAGGCATAAAATGCGCCTTGATTAAATAATCAGCCGCGCCGATTTTTAAGCCTTGCTCAATCTCATCTTTTTGGCTTAAGTTAGTTAAAAGTATTACCGGAATGTCGGCGGTCGCGGGGTCGGCTTTAAGCTGGCGCAAAACATCAAAACCGTTCATCTTGGGTAAAATAATATCCAAAAGAATTATATCCGGCGCCTCTTTTAGGGCGAGGCGAACGGCCTTTTCTCCGTCTTCGGCCATAATGACTTTAAAATTCTCCATTTCAAACTTAGTGGCATACATGCCCAATAAAAATGAATCATCTTCAACTAATAAAATTTTTATTTTAGCTTTTGGCATATAATTTATCATTAATTAATTAATTAATACATTATATTTATTTTTATCCCGCTTAGCGGGGAAAAAGTTTTCAAAGGTTTATTAAACATGAATAGTTCTTAAGACTTCTTCCATAGTGGTTAAACCCAATAAAACTTTTATTATGCCGTCTTGCTTCATGGTAATAAAATTCTGATTTTTCACTAATTCATCAAGCGTTAAATTATTCTTATTATTCATGATAATTTCTTTTATTTTATCATTAACATCAAGCACCTCGGCCAAAGCGATTCTGCCGGTATAGCCGGTTGCCCCGCAACGGGCACAACCCTGGCCTTTGTAAAATTTTATTTTTTTAAAATCAAAATCAGGTATCATCGCTTTAATAACCGCCGGCGGTATATTATCTAATTCTTCTTTAATTTCAGCCATGATATCATCCGGCAATTTATATTCTATTTTGCAATAGCCACAAATTTTTCTGCCTAATCTTTGCGCCAAGACGATGTTTAGAGTCGAACCCAAAAGAAAAGGCTCTACCGCCATATCTAAAAGCCTGGGGATAGCGCCTAAAGCATCATTAGTGTGTAAAGTTGATAGCACGAAATGGCCGGTTAAGCTGGCGTGAATGCCTAATTCAGCGGTTTCATTATCTCTTATCTCTCCCACCATTATAACATCAGGATCTTGGCGCAACAGCGAACGTAAGCCAGAGGCGAAAGTAAAGCCGATTTCCGGCCTAACTTGCGATTGATTAACTCCTTTTATAAAATATTCTACCGGATCTTCTAACGTAGAAATATTTATTCCTTCTTTATTCAAATCGGTTAAAATAGAAAAGATGGTGGTTGATTTGCCTGAACCGGTCGGGCCGGTTACCAAGAACATACCGTCGGTTTTTTCTAAACTTTTTTTAATCACTTTAAGGCCGGCACCCATGAAGCCCAATTCTTCTAAAGTCGGCGCGCCCCTGGTTACATCTAAAATTCTCATTACTACTTTTTCATCATCTAAAAGCGGCATAATAGAAATTCTTAAATCAATTTCTTTATCATTAATGCTTACCCTGATTCTGCCGTCTTGCGGCATTCTGGTCTCATCAAGTTTTAAATTGGCTAAAACCTTAATTCTGCCCACGATGGCTCCATGCACGCTTTTTGGCAAAATCAATGAGGTATGCAAAATACCGTCTATCCTATACCTGACTCGACTTTCATTCTGTATCGGCTCAATATGTATATCCGATGACCGGCCTTCAACCGCATGCCTGATAATTACAGAAACTATTTTTGATACCGGGGCCGACTTAGTAATCTCCTCAACTTCTTCTTTATTTATTTTTTTGCTGGCGCGTTCTAAAATTTCTTCCTCTTCTTTAGTTTTTAAGGCTTTAGATACTTCTTTGCCTAAGGTTTTATAATGCTTTAAGGCATGATCCAGGCTTAAAGCGGAAATTAAAAAATATTCCGGCTGCAAATTTTCTTCTTTGGCTAAAAAATCTATAGCCTCAATCGCTTTAAAATTTTCCGGATCGACCATGCCCACTTTCATTTTGCCTTTAGCGACTTCAAAGCAAACAATTTTATAATTTTCAGCCACTTCAGCCGGAATTAAATTTAATACTTGGTCGGGAATTTTCACTCCGATCAGACTATGATAATTGAAATTATATACTTTAGCTTTGAATTTTATTAAATTCTCAGCGTCAATCAGACCGCTTTTAATAAGCGCCTCTTCTAAGTTGCCGCCATACCCCGGCGACTTCTTGATTTTAACTAACTGCTCAGGGGTAATTAATTTATTTTGAACCAGCAAATTTATTAACTCTTCCGGCTTAGTCATATTAATTTGGCTTAAAAGGATTTCTTTTGCCAACCTCGGGCTGTTCTCTGATAATATACATATTTTCCCGTAAATTTTTGAATTTATCGCTGGAAAAAATGCTTAAATCAAGGCCGCTATTTTGATTGATTTTATTTAGATCCGAAGTTTGGCTCGGCGCGCCGGCCGCCTGATCATTAATTTCATTGGTTCCGGCGGCTGGGGCGTAATTATTAAGCGCGGCCGGAATATTGACGTTAGCCGGCCGGCGAGTTGTCAATCTTTTATTTTGATATAACATAAAACCCGTGCCGCTGGCCATCAAAAAAATAATAAAAATATAAATTGCCAATTTTTTCACTGATATTTTTTTCAGTACTAACATAAATTTATGCTTACCCCGTTAAATAATTCCGCCCCCAGAGAAATTTCCTCTTCGCGGAATTTAACGGGGTGAATTCCGCTAAATCGCATGACGCAAAAATAAAATTATTTAAGGAAGCAAATAATAGCTGTAAATATTTAACAGCGCTTGGTCTTTATCGGAATCAAAACTTATTCGGGCTATATCAAAAAGCCTTAAATTATTCTCAAAAGCTTTAACTATATTTTTTAAAATCGAATAATTGACCGAGCTTAAATTAACCTCTATCTTAATTAAGCCGACTCCGCTAGGCAATTGGTTAAAAATCCCCGCCGGCATATCTTTATTTTCTTTTGGTTGAGTTTCCGGAGCGGCTTTATCGCCGGAGCCCCGAGGCTCTATTTTTATCGAGGTCAAAATCGCGCTATTTCTGACAGCGATGGATTCAATCTCCGTAATTATGACGCTGGCGTCATCCATGGCCGGCACCATGACGGCGATCTTCGCTTTTTCGCCATCGCTGATTGATTGATATGATTTTTTTAAATCGCGGATAGAGCTTAAATAATTGAATTCAGCCTCATATTCAATCTGCAGATTATTTTTAGATTCTTGATTTTCTTTTAAAATTTGCCGATACTTTGGATAAACGAATAGGAATAAACCAACGACCAAAATAATAACGCCCAAAGAAAAAATAAAATAATTAAAATAATTAATTAAAAACCCGCTAATTTTAATTTTTAGAGCTTCGGTTTGTTTTTTATTTTCTTCTTCGCCAGCCGGCGATTTTTTTTTAATTTCCATAATTATTCAGTAAAAATATTCTTTGAAACGGAAAATTTTAGATTAAATTTCACCGAAGATTCATTTTTATCATCCCCTGTCGCCAAATCGCCGCCGTTAGCTTCAACGGAGGTTATTTTCTTGTTATTCTTAAGTACGCTGATTTGCTCGGGGATATTGCTATAATTAACGGCTGTGGCATTCATAGTATAATTACCGCCGGTGTCGCCGCTAAAATTTTTAAAATAAACGTCTTTAATCATATTATCTTCCAGAAAATTAAAAAAATTAGTCCAGTAGAGATGCTGTTTGAATATTTGAGTAACTATTTTTAACCGGGACTGAAAATCTAAAATTTCCTTAATACTTGATTCTTCTTTGCCGATGTCTTGCTCAAGCTGGGCAAATTTTTCGGCTTGCGCTAAATTTTTCGCCTGATTGCTTTTTTGATAAAATGCCAGGCCGTAATAAACCGCCCCGACGATAAAAATCGGCGCTAAAATCGCGCTCAATGAAATAGCGACCTTAGAGCGCCAATCGAAAAAATTTACAAGTTCTCCCTGGATTAAATTAGTCTCTAAAACGCGCTGCCTAACCTCGTTTTTATGGACTGGCTCGTTTTCTTTGATATTTATTTCTTTCACTTCGGCTGGTTTTTTCTCTTCTTGGATAAACGGTCGAGCGGGCGCCAACGGCTTAACTTCTGCCGGCTTAATTTCTTCAGCCTTTGGCGATTTAACTATTTTAGCTATTTCGTTTTTGCGAGCGCTTAAGGCGATTATCTTTCTCTTTAACGACTCTATTAGCCTGTCAAACCAATTATCCTTGGATTTTCCCGGTAATTTCGGCTCTAGTTTGCCTTCAACTGCCGGTTTAATATTAAAAATCTTACCAAGCTGGTCCTTATGCTCTTTCTCTCGGTTAAAAGCCCGCTGATAATCAATTAAAACTTCTTTAGGTTTAAGCTTTTTTTTAAATTTTTCACTAAAAATTTCTAAAAAATTTTTATCTTTTTCCTTCGCCGGCGGTTTTGAATATTCATGATGCTTTATTAAATTTAAAATTTCTTCGCGCGACTTTTTAATTTTGTTTTTATCAACAATATTATTTTTATCAACTACCGCGGCAGAGATTTTATTAATCGGCTTTTTTTTATTTAAAGACGGCCAAAAAGAGAAAAAAGAGCCTTTAGAGCTTTTGGCCTCTTTCCTAGGGTTAGACCAGGCTATGCGCTCTTTTTTATCGCCTTTATCTTTCGGCTCTTGATCATCGCCGTTTTTTTTGTTGTCTAAAAAATTAATATCGGACATATAAAGTTAAAAATTTAAAAATCAAAATGTAAAATTATTGTAAAATTATTTCGTAAAAAATTTTTATAAAATTTTTTACTCCATAATTTTGATTTTTACATTTTACATTTTCTATTCCATTTCCCTAAGCGCCAAGCCGATAGCTATGGCCATGCGCGGAGCGATTTCGTCTAACAGCGGCTTTAAATCCAAGGGGTAAGAAACCGTTGACCAGGGATTGCCGGCTACCACGTTAATATTTAATATTTTTGATAAATAATCAGTAAAATTCATAAGCAAAGCTGAACCGCCGCTTAAAATAATCTTATCCACTTTTTTATTGTTCTTATTTTGAAATAAATTTAAAGCATATTTTATTTCATTCACTATGGGCGAAATACTCTCAACAATGGTCCGGGGAATGGCGTTATCGGCCGAAGTGAACGAGCCGACGCCCAAATCATATTTAAATTGCTCGGCGCGCTCCAGACCGATGTTAAGGCTATGGCTGATAGCTTTAGTAATTGTCCAGCCGCCGATATCTATGCTTCTGTTTAAAGTTGGGATGCTCTGGTCAATAATCGTAAAACTGGTGGTTTTGGCACCGATTTCCACAACCATGGCCGTTGATTTATCATTGCCTAAAAGCGACCTAATCAACGCAAAAGTTTCAGTTTCCAGACTTAACAAATTTATTTGGGCACTTTTAAAAATTTCAATATAGCGCTTGACTAAAGTCCGCGGAGCGCCGGTCAATAAAACCTTCATGCTGTTCTTATTGGCGGCTTGGTCAATATTTTCTATTTTTTTCCAGTCTAAAATCATCTCTTCCGCCGGCAAAGGAATAACCTTTTTCGCCTCCCAATTGATGGCCGAAGGCAAATCTTTTTTACTAACGCCGGCCAAACTTATAATCGAAGAAAAAACGGAAAAAGTCGGTAAAGCTGAAACAGCCTTACGACTGGTTACGCCGGCTTCAGCACAAATTTTATTAATAATATCAGCTATTTTTTTAGGGTCAGTCTGATCTAAGTCATCTAAATTTTCGCTAAAACCATAAGTTAAAAGCATGGCTTTACCGCCTTGATTTTTTAACTCAACAATTTTAATGCTGGAGCTGCCGATATCTATGCCCAGATAACTTTCATTGGAAAATAAACTCATATAATAAAGATAAAATTATAAATCACTGGACTATCGCCGTATTTTTGACACTAGGCCTATTATATTATACAATTATATAATAATAGTGCCAAAGAATCAAAGGCTTAGCTGAATAAATTTCTACTATTATTATACCATAAAATTCCGGTTTAACAAAAATAGAAACAGCTTATAGCTATCTTAATATAAATTCCATGGATTTTTTTCAAAAATACAAAAAAATTTTTATCGCCCTTGGCTTTATTTTAATTGTTTTTATTTTAGGCTATCTGCTTTATGCTCTTTTTTTTAAACCAAGCTCCGCCCCTATTATTACAGAAGAGCCGGTCGCAACCAGCACTCAAGGCGGTTTACCTGTAGCTCAACCGGGCACAGGGCAAATAACGCCTTCCGACCAGCCACTTAGCGGCTTACCTGGAGAAACCGGGCAACTAAAAAGCAGCGCCATCGCTTTAGGCGGCTTGACCGAAACCCTTGAATTAAACCAAGCACCGAGCTTGGCGGCGACACTATCCGCCAACGGCAATGATCTGCAATATTATAATAAGCAAGACGGCAAATTTTACCGCCTAACCAAAGACGGCCAAGCCAGCCTGCTCTCGGATACGGCCTTTCATGAAGTGGAAAAAATTACCTGGTCGCCTGATAAAAATAAAGCTATTTTAGAATATCCCGACCAAGCAAAAATTATTTACGATTTTAACAACAAAGAGCAAATCAGCCTGCCTAAGCATTGGAAAGATTTTGACTTTTCTCCGGACGGTTCAAAAATTGTTTTAAAAAGCATGGCCACTGATCCGGCCAACCGCTGGTTGGCTATTGTTAACGATCAAGGCACTTCAGCGCAAAGAGTCGCCTCTTTAGGAGATAAAGATGATACGGTTTATCCTTCTTGGTCACCTAACAACCAAACCGTGGCCATGTACACCGAGGGCCTAAGCTTTGATCAGCAGGCGGTTTATTTTGTCGGCTTAAACGATGAAAATTTTAAATCTTTAACCATAGAAGGCCGGGGCTTTGAACCTAAATGGGCGCCGGCCGGCGATCGCCTGCTTTATAGTGTCTATTCAAACTCAAGCGACCTAAAGCCGGAGCTTTGGATAGCTAATGCCCAAGGAAATAATATCGGCGCCGGGCGAATAAAATTAAATATCCAGACTTGGGCGAATAAATGCGTTTTTTCTTCAAACGCCGATGTTTATTGCGCCGTGCCGGAAAGCCTTGAAGAAGGCGCCGGACTATTTCCCGACTTAGCTAAAAGCACTAAAGATAATCTATATAAAATTGATACTCAAACCGGCTTAAAAAAGTTAATCGCCATACCGAACGGCGACTTTACTATGTCCGATTTAATCGTCTCGGACAACGGCTATTATCTCTACTTCACCGATGTTAATACGGAAAAAATAAATAAAATAAAATTGAAATAATTTTTATAAATGTCGGCAAACAAAGTTCAAACGGTTTACGCCTGCTCCGCCTGCGACGCCCAATTCCCGAAATGGAGTGGGCGTTGTTTAGAATGCGGCGGCTGGGGCACTTTGCAGATGCAAACGGTTGACCAGAAAACCGCGGACAAAATGATAACGGCCGTGCCGGCGGAAGTAATTGATTTAGAAAAATTAAGCGATCAGCCGGAAAACCAGCGCTTGAAAACCGCTATTGAAGAATTGGACCGAGTTTTGGGAGGCGGCGTTATGCGCGGCTCTCTTATACTCCTGGGCGGCGAGCCGGGCGTGGGCAAATCAACCTTAGTCGCCCAAACCGCTGGCGCCTTAAGCCGAAACGGCCAAGTAATATACGCCAGCGGCGAAGAATCAGCCGGCCAAATAAAAGCCAGATTTGACCGGCTGGGAGTTAGGGCGGAAAATATTAAATTTCTAAACGAAACCAACGCGGAAAAAATTATCGCCACCATTAAGAAGCTTAAGCCGGCCTTGGTTATTATTGATTCAATTCAAACTATTTATTCTTCAAGCATCCTTGGCGAAGCCGGCAACATAAATCAAATCCGCGGCTCGGCGGTTAACTTCCTGGAAGCGGCCAAGACCGATAATATCGCCATTATCCTAATCGGCCATATTACTAAAGACGGCTCTTTGGCCGGACCGAAGTCGCTTGAGCATATTGTTGATACCGTGCTTTATTTAGAAACTGAAACTAACCGCGGCTATCGCATTCTGCGCGCCGCTAAAAATCGCTTCGGTTCAATTAACGAAATCGGCATCTTTGAAATGACTTCCGGCGGCTTTAAGGAAATCGCCAATCCTTCGGCAATTTTCATAGAATCTGGCCAAAATTTTACCGGATCGGTAATCAGTTGTATTATGGAAGGCACGAGGCCATTTTTAATTGAAGTCCAAGCTTTAGTCACAAAAACCGTCTTCGGCTATCCGCAGAGAAAGGCCTCGGGCTTTGATTTAAACCGCTTATCGGTTTTAATCGCGGTTTTAACCAAGCGCGCCGGCCTGAATTTAAATAACCAAGATGTAATACTGAATGTAACCGGAGGCTTAAAAATAACCGAGCCCGGCTTGGATTTAGCTGTTTGCGCCGCTATCGCTTCCTCTCTCTTAAACCAGCCTTTAAGCCGGCAAACTTTGGTTTTAGGCGAAGTTGGCTTGGGCGGAGAAATAAGAAACGTCTCCAGATTGGAAACGCGTCTTAAAGAAGCGGAAAAATTAGGCTTTAAAAAAGCGGTCCTGCCGCCGGTTAAAATTAAATCTCAAAAAATGAAAATTTTTGCCATCAGCAGCGTGGCTGAATTAATAAAAATTTTAACTAAATAATAACTAAGCCATCCGCGGCTCGTGCAAATCGCGAAGCCGTTTTTTATTCCAGATGAACTGATTTTTCCCATTCACCCAGTTTTTCTTTCAAAGCCGGCCATTTATTCAAGCCGGCATCTTCGCTTACTAATTTAACGGCCCAATAACGAGCCTGCTTCATTAAAGCATAATCAAACAGCGAAGCCATTTTGAGTTCGGGAAAGCCTTTTTGCGCCGTGCCGTAAAATTCTCCCGGGCCCCTGAATTTTAAATCAAGTTTTGCCAATTCAAAGCCGCTTGAGCAGTCAACCAGCGCTTTAAGCCTGGCTAAAGTCGGCTCCGCCTGGCTGTCGGCAAAAAGAAAACAATAAGATTGATGAATACTGCGGCCAACCCGGCCGCGAAATTGATGCAGTTGCGCTAAGCCAAAGCGGTCAGCGCCTTCAATTATCATAACCGAAGCGTTAGGCACGTCCACGCCAACTTCCACGACCGAGGTTGAAACAAGGATATCAATTCTTTTAGCTTTACCCGCTGAAGCTTCAGCGAAGGCGGACATAATTTTTTCTTTGGCCGCCGGCTTCATCTTGCCGTGCAACTTGCCGATGGTTAAATCGGAAAAAATTATTTTAGATAGCTTCTGATATTCATTTTCCACGGATTTAACGCCCAGCTTATCCGACGGATCTATTAAAGGGCAGATAACGAATACCTGCCGGCCGGCTTTAACCTGGGCGCGGATAAATTCGTAAGCCGCGGTGCGCTTGATCTCCGGCACCACTTTAGTTATTATTTTCTTCCGGTCTTTAGGCATCTCGTTTAAAACCGACAGCTCTAAATCGCCGTATAGAGCTAAAGCCAGGCTGCGCGGAATCGGCGTAGCAGTCATACTTAATAAATGCGGCACCAACCGTTCTCCCTCTCCTTTGCAAGGAGAGGGTTGGGGTGAGGTATTTTTTAAAAGCATTTTCCTCTGCTCCACTCCAAATCGATGCTGTTCGTCAATAATCGCCAAAGCCAAATTATTAAATTTAACATCTTCTTGGATTAAAGCATGCGTACCGATAATGATGTCGGAATTTTCCACAATATCAGCGGCATTTAATTTTATTTTTTGGTTATTGGAATTTGGGATTTTTTTGGTTATTGGAATTTGGGATTTGAAAATTTTCTTTTGACTTCTCGTTACCAGCCCCACTTTTACGCCAAAACCCGCCAGAAGCCTAGAAACAGTCTCAAAGTGTTGTTTGGCCAGTATTTCCGTGGGCACCATTAAGACCGCCTGCTGGTTATTTAAAACAACGTTAAGCATGGCGATAATCGCGACCAGCGTTTTGCCGCTGCCCACATCGCCTTCTAAGAGCCTTGACATAGGCTTGTCTTTTGCCAGGTCGCGCAGAATTTCCCAGGCCGCTTTTCTTTGAGCGTCGGTAAGCTTAAAAGGCAAACTGCCCACGAATTTTTTAGTTTCCTCTTCGTAGAACTTGGCGGCCGGCGCTACCGACAGGCTTAAACTTTTTTTTACCAGTTGCGACTGCAATTGAATTAAAAA
>JBAZRI010000014.1 GCA_041662965.1 Patescibacteria group bacterium
TTTATCTTTAAAAGTCGGCTGGTCTTTTATCTGATCATCGGAAATACCATGAACGGCGAATGCTTCGGCCGGAATCTTCATTTCCGGATTTAAAAACCAATCGCCTTTTAAAATTCTGTCGTCCGGCCTGCCTGCCGGACAGGCAGGCATTATTTTTAAATAAGCGATTTCCACGATTCTATCCAAATTAACCGACAGGCCGGTAGTTTCCAAATCAAAAATTACCAAAGGCTTAGCCAGAGAAATTAATTCGTTTATTTTTTTTATTTTGGGCATATAAAATTAGAGCAGTAAATTGGGTTAAATTTTTAAAATTTTCGTACGAGGACTGTCTGAGAACGAGTACTCTCGGTCGAGTTCCGCAGTAGAAAATTTTAAAAATCTAACCCAATCATGAATTTCATTATATCTTTATTCTACAACAATTTTTCAAATAAAAACACCCTCGATTGCTCGAGGGTGTTTTTTATGTGAAATAATCTTTTTACCAATTACTTCCACCACGGCTGCCTTGATTTCTGTCAAAGCTTCTGCCGCCGCCGTTACCACCGAAACTTCTTTTCGGTCTGTCTTCTTGAGGTCTAGCCTCATTGACAGTAACTGCGCGACCATCAAGCTCTTTGCCGTTGAACATGTCGATAGCGGCTGTCGCTTCTTCTTCCGTTGACATTTCAACGAAACCGAAACCTTTTGATCTGCCAGTCATCTTATCCATGATAACGATGGCTGAGACTACGGTGCCGGCCTGGGAAAAAGCATCTTTTAAACCGCCTTCGGTGGTTGAATAAGACAATCCACCTACGTATAATTTTTTGTTCATAACTTTTCTTACGCTTTTTAGGGATATTCTAAATCCCGTAATAATTAAATGTAAGTCGACTTTCTTTATTTTGCCTTTTTATTACGCTAAAAGCATAAGAAAAGTAAAATAACTCTTACAAAGGAAGTATAGCAGGAGTTGGCCTAAATGTCAAGCTTTGCTTAAATTAAATCTTTTACTTCTTCCATGATCTCCTCGGGCACGGCATTTCTTTTCGGGCTTACCCCCGGATAGCGCCAAACGCTGATAATTTTATATCTGGCGCCTTCCTTCTGATACATAGCCCAAATTTCCGAGCTCCAGGATTGTTTTTTCCGATTAACAGAAGACGGTTGCATAACCGCGGTCGTATTTTCGGCCACGCCTTCTTCTTTTCTCGCCGGCCTGCTTATAACTCGCAAGATTCTCTGCGCGCTTAACCCGTAATATTGCATTTTGCCGAGCGCATGGCCGGTCCAAAAATACCGCTCGTTATTTTTCGGAGCTTTAAATTGCATGATATTATTTTAGTTTCTCTTAATCGGCAAAGGCGAATTGACCATTTCTTCTAAAGTCTGCCGATAAATTTTATCCAGGCCGAGGCCGAGCCAATTATACCATTTCCAATGCCAGGTTACCGGTTCGCTATTAACTTCCAAACTTAATGTTTTGGGGTCAATTTTCCCGCCATATAAATTCCCGTTCGCGTAGACAGACCCCCTTATTAACTGCTCATCTAAAGAAAGCCGTATCTTTTTCGTCTTTAGCTCATCGCCGAAAAAACGATAGCAGAATTCCCCAAAATTCTTATTTAGATCGAATTTTTCATTATATTCTTTTTCTTGGAGCGCATAAGCCTGGCTTCTTATTCTTCGGGATAAAATAAACCCGTAATCAGAGTTTGTTTTATAAATAAAAACGGCCGTGGCCGTCAAAAAAATAAATATAACCAAAAATGTTAAAGGCAAAAAAACTAAAATAATCTTAAAAAAATTTTTATTGATTTCGGCCATAAAAAATTAAAAAATATTGGCGGTGGGATAGAGATTCGAACTCTAGATACCCTTTCGGATATACGACTTTTCGAGAGTCGCGCCTTCAACCGCTCGGCCATCCCACCAAATTCAATTACTTTAGCAATAACATCCCACTTATGGCAAGTAATAGCAGGACAAACAGGCTGGCTATGGTAGAAAACAGCATTTTTACTGCTTCTTTCTTCTGTCCATCCAAATAGAGTAAAATCGGCTTGCCTAAAACCAAAGAACCGGTTATGGTCGCCGATAAAACTAAAAGTAAGAGCATAACCACGCCAGTCATGGCATTATCCTCTTTGCCAAAAAATTTTTCGGCGTTGCTCATGAAAGCAACTACTAAAGAAACATAAGCTAATACGCCCAAAGAATTTAAAGCGCTTAGCATGATTAGTTTTGAGTTTTTTACTCGGTTAAAAATTTGGTTCATCATAATATTTTTGTTATGTTCCCCGCTTCCTAAAATTTTAGCGGGGTGAATAAATAATATTTTATGATTTAAAAGGGCCGGAAATAATCCGACCCTCCTTAAACCGTGATTAATGATTATTTTAAAGTTTCGTCCGTACCGCTAGTTTCTTCTCTTAAATAATTTTCAATTTTATCAAGATCTTTTTTGCATTGTTCTATAATCCTTTCTTCTCTCCCTCCGATAAATTTACGCCCTTCCCTGATTTCTTCTAATACCGCAATCAATTTCTGAGTATCTTTTTTAGATTTTTCTAATTCTTTTCTAAGAGTCCTTTTAACTTCACGTATTTCCTTGGCGGCTTTTATTTTTAATTTGGAAAATTTATGCCAACTGTACCAAAGCAATAAGGCTAGAAGAATTAATAAAGCAATAAACGGAATGAATAAAGTTAAAAATTTAATCGCCCATGATCCGGCCTCATAAAGCTTATCGCCTAAGCCGGCGATGATTGATTTCTTAACAACAATCGTTACCTTCTCCGAAAAATTATTAAGACCGCTTTCTTCATTAACCGCTGTTGCGAAAAAGTGTTCTCCTTCTTTATCAACCGCGGCGGCCCAAAGATGATAAATGCCCTTAATAAGGTCCGCTTTGTTAAACGTAAACTTCCCCGACTCATCGCTTCGGCTTAAATATCTTTGCGGCTCCTCTTTATCTTTTTGCAGCCAAATTGCTATGTCTGAATCTAAATAAATCGTTTTGCCAACGACTGTAAGCGTTTCGCCAACGGCCAGCTGGTGCGGATAATCAATGATTTCCGGGGCCGTAATCGGCTTAATAATAAATTTATCTTCGGCACTCGTAAAATTCCCGGCTTTATCAAAAGCCGTAACTTTAATTTGCTGCTCGCCTAAAGGCAATGACCGCAAGGTATATACATTATTAGCCCCAATTTCAGCGGGATAAACTTTAAGCGGATCTTTGCTTCCGCATTCTATCGAATAATAATCAATCCCCGATAAGGCGTCAGCGGCATTAAAGACAATATTTATCTGCGGCTGGCCGGATTCTTTACCGTCAATAAATTCTATGGTAAAAGGCGCGGGCGGCTCGGTATCGATTTGCAAACGAAAATGAGACGTCTCCCCCCAGCCGCTTTGATTGCGTAATTTAATATGAAAGTACCAAATGCCGTTTTCAATATTTTCATAAGATTTGGAATTTAAAAAACCATCCGAAACCGAACTAAGATTTGAAGTTGGGCTTTCGCTTAAATAAATGCTCGCGCCATTCGTGCCTGCCGGCGATTCCCAAGAAATTTCCGGATTATTATTAGCATACCATTTTTCCTGGTCAGGATGAGTTGAAGAAAAAACCTTTGGCGCCGCCGGAATTTTACTTTCTTTCGCCGCGGGCTTTTCTTCTTCGGTGGCGGCGGGTTGAATAGGGGCCGGCTCCTTAACGGCCGGAGGCGGTTCTTTATCGGCCGGATTAGTAATGCTAAATTTAGCACTGCCTAAACTATTTAAAACATTGCTCCCCATACCGTCGTTAGCTAAAATTGAGCCGGAAAAAAAAATCAAATTAGCTTGCCCGCTGGCTTTAGTTTTAAAATTAATAGTAATAATTTTTCCGCCTGAACCGCTAAATCCGGGATTCATGACAATGCCCTCAAAATTAACCGAACCAGTGGTATTGGAAAAAGCCGGTTCCTGCACCCATAAACTAAAAATTGAACCGCTCTTAGAAAGCGAGGTAACTTCTAACTTATCGGCCGGAAAAGAAATAACCCCGGAAGCGGCGTTCATGGCTTGGTCGGGGCTGGAAACAAAAACGCTTAGGGAAAAAGTTTTATTGATTTCGTAACTGCCGCTAGACGGCGATAAATACAGGCTGGCGGCGCCGGCCGCTTTTGCTCCGCTAAAAAAAACCAAAGCCAGGCCGATTACCGCTAAAAATAATTTAAAATAGCTTAAACGTTTATTTAGTAAAGCGAATTTTTCTTCCTCCTTAATATTTTCCATAAAATATAAGCGGTTAAACCTGATATTATTATAACATAAAATAAATAATTTTCATACCATAATAAAGGATGTTTTGGCGGGATTATTTCTATTTTTTCATTTCCGTTTAAATCAACCGCTTTGATAAAAATATAGCTTTTTAACTCTTGGTCGGCTAAAAGATGCGGGCTGGAGGCTTCCTGCCAGCCAGCAAAGAGCGAAAAGAATTTCTGCCTTAGCTCGCGCACTTCATACCTGGCCATGCCCGAACCTTTGTCCTGGGTAGCAAAGGCTAAAAAATATTTACCATTAAATATATTCGGGTCTTTGGCGATTTCCGGCCGGAAACTTTCCGGCGGTAAAGTATCGCTAACTTCAATGCCAATCGGTTTTTCTGACGATATAACTTCGGAAATTACTATATTTAAAGGCAAAATATCTAAAGAAGCGGCCGATCCTTGCCCGTCGTTTAATAAAACGCTGGCCTGGGAAATTTCTAAAACGGCTGCTCCGCTGACGGCAGGTTCAAAAATCATCGAAAAAATCAAACCATTTTCAACCATAACGCCGCCCGGGGTAATGCCGGAAAAAATAATATTGCCGGTTAAATCTTCTTGCGGTTTTTTAATCCAAAAATTAACGATTGAATTGCCGTCTTGTATTTTTTTTAATTTTAACAATTTTTCTGGAAAAACTATTTTGCCTTCAAGAGCGTTTATACTTTCTTCCTTGGCATTTAATAATAAATCAACTTGAAATTGCCGGCCAACTTCTATTTTTAAAACCGGCGAGGCTAGCTTTAGCTCCGCGGCTTGCGCTATGGGAGAAAAAAAAGAAAACAAAAAAACAGAAAACAAAAATAAATTTTTTAATTTTATAAATTTAATCATTTGAATTTTTAAGTTTCTTAAAACTACCCGGTCCAATTGTACGCCATAATGCTTAAATCAATTAAATCAACCTGGCCGTCGCCGTTTAAATCAACTTTCGCCGGCGGCGATGGCCGTTTATACCAATACGCCATAATGGAAAAATCAATAAGATTCACGCGCCCGTCATTATTTAATTCTCCTTTAACGGCTGTTTTTTCATTTTCAGCCGTAACATTTTTTTCGCCAACGGCGAAACTGACCGCCTTGCTAAAAGAGCTGATCTCGCCGCTAGAAGCCGCTCTGGCTTTAGTAAAATGCTGGCCGACTTCTAAGGGCGAAGTATTAAAATTATATAAATATACGCCGTTAGCGTCGGTCTTAACATTGCCGAAAAATTCTTCATCCGAATGCACGGAAATGGTAATTTCGCCGCTAGAAACCGACTGCCCGAAAATCACGACGTTATCGCCTTGCTTCACCTCGCTTTTATCAACGGAGATCGTCGGCGCAATAAAAATACCACTCACATAAGTGGTGGCACCGGCGGCAACGTTCGTGGGGAAAGATAAAAGTGATGAACGGATCCCCTTATAATCTTCGCTATAGAGTGAAAAAATATAACTTCCGGCGGTTAGGCCGCTAAGAGTCATCTGAAAATTAGCATTGGCGCCGGCAATAGTTGTGGCCGCAACCTGCGCGTCTTTTAAAAGCGTGACTGTGCTCCTGGGATAGGCTCGTCCGGAGAATATAACGCTGGTTACCGGCGCCACATAACCCGAACCGCCTCCTCCGCCACCACCTCCGCCGCTCGGCGGGCAAGCTCCGCAATCAGCCGGGCAGCTGCCGCAGCTTTCCGAACCGTTGCAGGAAGCGTCGCCGCAAGATGGTCCCGGAGGGCAGGCCGAAGTATCAAATTCGCAAGCTGGAGTGCAATCAAGTTCTCCAGCGCCATAGCCCAAGCTCACGCAAGATTGGCCGCCTAAATCACCGTTATCGCATTGCTCCCAGCCCTCTCTAACCTCGTCGCCGCAAACCAATATTTTTACCGTTATAACAACCGCGCTATTGTCAGCTAAAATATTTCTAACTAAAAAAGAAAAAATGACAATTAAAAAAATCACTATTAAAGAAAAACAAATTATCAAATAATTTTTTCTCATCCATCATTTTTAATTATTTTTTTTTAGGCCGACGCCGATGTTAAACGAAAAAAATCTACGGAACAAAGAGATGAAGATGGCGGCAAAAATAACCGCTAAAATAACATAGCTCCAAGGAGAATATTGTTTACAAAGCGATACGCCGCGATAATAAAGCCCGACAAAAATATTGGCCGGCGTAACCGTAAAATAAAGCTTGGCGGCCGCGGCCACGCCAACGCTCGTTGATCCGCCTACTCCGACTTTTTTAGAGGGAAACCCCTGTAAAAAAGCGAAATAATCACCAGGTTTAGCGCCGCTTACCGGCAAAGTTAACTTAACTTGAACGGTTTGCGACTGCTCGGGCTCTAAATGAAAATTCAGCGGTGAAAAGCTAAACCATTCTTTAGGCGGCACTAATTCCGGCTGTTTATCGCGGTATTGGACGCCGACTCCGTATTCGGACGGCTCGTCCCCGGTATTTATAACCGTTAGCGGAGGCAGAGTGTAAATTAATCCGGCTTTTAACGGCTGATCGACTTGAATCTTTCCCGTGCCGACGCCAACTCCGATTTTAGCCGAAACAAAAATCGGCAAAATTAATATTATCGCTCCACAAAATAAAATAAGTTTTTTCATAATTTAAATTAAAAGAATAGCCATTTAAGCCTTGCGCCTAAAAAATCCGATAAAACTATAAAACCGAGCGGAATTTTATTAGTTGGCGCTTGCCTGAAGAGTAACGGTTATGCTTTGCTCAACGAAAGAAGTCGGCGTTGCCGGAGTTAAAACTTGTAATTGAAAAGCCACGTCCTCGTCATAGGCTACGCTGGAATCAAGCGTTAAATAGCCGGTTGACATAGGATTAGCATCGTAGTTCGCCTGATCGGCAGGAACAGTACAGCCACCGGCAGTTTCATTACAAAATTTATGCATATAATTATTGCCCGTATTATTCGCGTTGCTTAATGTCCAACCGGTAGAATCGGAAGAGCTAAGCTCAAAACTGGATTCGGCGCCGCCATTATGGCCGGTTATGCCGACTCCGCCCCAAAGATTCACGGTGCTTGACGCGGTGTTAACGGCTACGCTTCCATAAGCAAAGCTTGCTTGGTCAAGAGTGACTGAAGCATACGCCACCGTAACGGTTGCCGTAACCGTATCGGTTGCCGCGCTGGCTAAACCCGCGACCGCCATGCCGACTAAAGCGACTAAAGAAATTAAAGAAAAAAATTGTTTCATAGAAAATTAAATATTAGTTATTTATTTAATTATATTAAAATTAATTAATTAATCAATTTTACTTATCCACACGTCTATATAATAACATATTTTTGCCATTATACAAAATGGTAAAAAATAAAATTCCTCATAGCTTATGGCTCTGATGCTTGAATAGTAACCGCAGCGCTTTGAGTGCTAGTATCGGTTGGCGCTGCCGGAGTCGTAATTTCCAATTGAAAAACAACCGTGCCATCCGCGGCCACGCTGGATTTTAATAAAGCCGGACTGGCGGTCAGAGCGCTATAATTAGTCGGCGGAGACGTGCAGTTATTATCCGTATCATTGCAAAATTTATGTATATAATTATTGCTCGTATTATTAGCGGCCAGAGTCCAGCCGCTGCCCGAACCCGTAGAATTCGCGCCGTAAATATCAAAATCAGCGATCGCGCTGCCATTAGTCGCGGTTATACCCGCCCCGCCCCAAAGACTTAAAGTGCTTGAGGCGGCATTAACATCAATTGTCCCATAAGCAAAACTTGACTGGTCAAGAGTTATGGAAACGACGGCCGTGGCGGTCTCCACCCAACTAAAACTCACCATGGCAAAACTCCAGACATTGACGGAATTTGTGGTGGTCGGACCGGAAGCGGTAGTATTTAAACTCAACCGCATTTTGTTGTTAACCGTATCAATATAATCTTCCGGATTAACCATATAGCCGTGAGCTCCGACAGCATTGGATAGAGTGCCGGCGCTGGCCACCGGATCGGTATAGGTCATGCCATAAGTCGGGGCGGCGCCAATCAAGCTTCGACCGCCGATTGTGCCGGTTAAACCGGAATAATCCCTAATCGCCATCTGGACTGTTCCGGCTGATCCGCTCATAGCCTGACCGGCCCAGAGAATGCCGGTAACAGCCGAATTAGCGGGAACAGTAACGGAGAATCCGATATGGGCTGAACCGGCTTCTTCGACGTTCACATCGCCGTCATTATCTCGAGCGTAGTAAGGATCAGCGAAATTAGTGGATTCATCTTTGGTTTGAATATTCCAAGCATTTCTGCCACCAGCGATATTATCGATATCTCTGGTGCCGGTGCAATCATTATCTCCAAAACTGTCATCAGTTCTTAGGCCGTTGGAAATATCTCTTTTTTCTATCAGCCATTGGTTATCGCCCGGAGCCGTGCCATAGCCGGCGATAAACACATAAGAACCGTTAACCTCGATGGCATTGGGAATATCCTCGCCGCCGTCATCAGATTGAGTCTTGCCGTCGCTGCCAAATGCCGTAATCAGAGCGCCGGTGGTAATATCATATTTGTGAACAAGCCAGGTGCCGGTATTGGCGGTAGCGGTATTTGAAAAACCGGCGACATAGAGATAGGAGCTGTCAATAGTCAGACTGGTAATCCATCCCAGACGGGCCTCGGGATTAAATTGAATGATGCCATCAGTATCAAAAGCCGTAACTAAGGCGCCGGTGGCAATATCTCTTTTTTCAATGCGCCATTGATAATCGGTAGCGCTGACTCCATCAAAACCGCCCAAATAAATATATGAGCTATCAATCGCCATGGCATAGATTCTGTCAATATAGCCCGCTGGGTTGATTTGCATAATGCCGTCGCCGTCGAAAGCCCCGGCCGCGCATTCTCCGCCGCCGGCGCATAGAGCGCCGGTGGCTTTGTTTCTTTTCTCCACGCGCCACTGGATATTGCCGGCTTCATTGTCATAGCCGGAAATATAGAGATAATTATCATCAACTTTAATCCTTTGCGGCCGTTCATCGCCGGCTGCGGCCAGGGTTTCGCTGATAATGCCGTCGCCGTCAAAAGCCCCGGCCGCGCATTCTCCGCCGCCGGCGCATAGATTGCCGTCAGTAATATTATATTTATGGATCCGCCAAACGCCGGTATCATCGTCCTGAAAACCCGTAACATAAAGATAGTCCGCGTCAGCCGTCATGGAAGTAATAGCGTCAACATCAGCATTTAGATTGGTTTGAATAATGCCGTCAGTATCGAAAGCCGTCATTAAAGAACCGTCGGTAATGCTTCTTTTTTCAATGCGCCACTGGCCGGCGCCGGTAACCGTATCATAGCCGCCAAAAAAAATAGCGTCCGAGCTGGAAGCGATGGCTAGAATCTGGTCGGCGCCGGTTGACGGGTCGCTGGTAACAACGCCGTCGGCATCAAAAGCCGTGACTAATTCCCCGTCAGACAGATTTCTTTTTTCCATGCGCCATTCATTGTCAACGCCCGAAGAATCAAAGCCTGCCAGATATACATACGCGCCGTCAATCTTCATGGCTTCAATGCGGTCGGAGCCCGGGGCCGAAGGATTAGAGGCGATGCGGCCGGCGGTATTTGAGCCGAAAGAAATCTCACAGTCGCTAGCATTGGTGTTGGTCGTGCCCAGCATGATATACATATGGTCTAATTGCAGATAGGTGGCGGAGGTAGTCAAGGCATAAACGCCAACCCAAATTTCATTTGAGCTGTTGATGTAGTTAGAAATAGTAATGTTGTTTTTGGCGAAATTGTTGAAATAGTTGGTGGTGGAGCAATCCATGGTGGAAGAAATATCTTCCCAGGTATCATCGCCCGTATCGGCCGTGCCATGAAAATTTCTGAGTTTAAAACGATATTTTAGGTCAGCGGTGGCGACCGAACAGGCGGAATCAGCATTAACTAGAATGGTATTCATGCCGGTGTAGGTTTTGATGTTTTTGAATTTTAGATAGAAGTCGGCAATTTCATCACCTCCGGTGTCTCCCTGGACTTGAAGATAGAGAGCATCGCCGGTGGTGGTCTGCTGGGCCACGGCCGTGTTGCCGGTCATTCTTAATCCGGAATAATGGCCGGCGACGGTACCGCCAGAATCTTGGGCGAATTCGGCCGGAAAATATGTCGGGTCAATAATGGCGTGAACTCTTAGATAGTCAATAGAAACGTAAGAGGCGGTATCGGCGGTAGTATAATAGCGGAATTTCATTTGGTTGGAGCCGTTAATGAAATTGGCCAGCGGGGTATTAATCGGCGTACCGCCGGTCGTGCCGGTTGACCAGTAGCCGTTGTAGATATGCCATTGGAAGGCTACGCCGGCATTGGTGTTTAAGCCGACCGCTACTTGGGAAGCGTTTTTAGTATTCAAAGTTCGCCAGCCGCCGCCGGTGCAATAATCATCAACCCCGGCGTCTACGTCGGTCGAGGATGACCAGTCGCAGACTTGGACTAAGAGGCCGATATCGGCATCCAGGTCAATCTCGGTTTGAATAATCATTTTGTTGGCGCCGTTGAGCTGGGCGCCGCCCACGTCTAGGTGGACTTCAACTCCATCGCCGTCGCCGGCCACCACCCAATGAAAATTATCATCAGCCAAAGTGCCTTTCCAGGAGCCGGTGTTAACGCCTTCGGCCACCGGAGCCGTAGCCGAAGTGATAGTGGTTTCCGCTCCCTTGATTAGCGTGCCGGATTCGGGGTTGAATTGGTAGGTTTTCGTCGGATGATTGGCGTCTTCAATCCAACTAAAACTCACCATGGCAAAATCCCAGACATTGACGGAATTGGTAGTGGCGGCGCCGGCCACCGTGGTATTTAAATTCAACCGCATTTTGTTGTTGACCGTATCAATATAATCTTCCGGATTAATCATGTAGCCGGGCGTGCCGCCGGCCGCGACTACGCCGCCGGTGGCGATGGGATCGGTATAAGCTAAAGCCGTAGTCAAGCTGGCGCCAATTAAACTTCGGCCGCCGATCGTGCCGGTTAAGCCGGAATAGTCTTTAACCGCATGCCTAACCGTGCCGGCTGATCCGCTCATAGCTCGTCCGGCCCAGAGAATACCGGTAACCGCGGAGCTAGGCGGAACCGTCACGGAAAAACCGATGTTGGCCGAACCGGCTCCTTCCACTACTCCGTCGCCGTCATTGTCCCAAGCGTAGAAAGTATGAGAAAAATCAGTGGATTCGTTTTCAGTTTGGATATTCCAAGTGTTTCGCCCGCCGGCCGATGTATCAAGATTTCTGGTGCCGGTGCAATCATTGGAACTAAAACTATCGTTAGTCCTTAAGCCATCGCCGATATTTCTTTTTTCCAACAGCCATTGGTTGTCGCCCGGAGCCGTACCATAACCGGCAATAAACACATACGAATCATTAACCGCGATGGCATTGGGCCGGTCGTCGCCGCCGTCTTCGGATTTAACTGTGCCGTCGTTAGAAAAATTAGCTTCCAATAGGCCAGTGGTTTTATTTATTTTTTCAACCACCCAGATACCGGCATCATCATCTTGAAAACCGGCAACATAGAGATAAGTGCCGTCAACGGTTAAATCAGTCACCCAATCCAAATCATTAGAAATAAAATCAGCCTGAATAATGCCGTCATCGCTAAAAGCCGTAACTAAAGCGCCGTCGGCAATATCTCTTTTCTCAATGCGCCATTGGCCGGTACCGGCGGCATAATCAAGGCCGCCCAAATAAATATATGAGCTATCAACTGTCATAGCGTAGATTCTATCTATGCCGACCGAAGGATTGGTTTGCATAATGCCGTCGGTATCAAACGCCCCGGCCGCGCATTCTCCGCCGCCGGCACATAAGGCGCCGGTGGTTTTGTTCCTTTTTTCCAGCCGCCACTGGATATTGCCGGCTTCATTGTCATAGCCGGAAATATAGAGATAATTATCATCAACTTTAATCCTTTGCGGCCGTTCATCGCCGGCCGCGGCCAGGGTTTCGCTGATAATGCCGTCATCGTCAAAAGCCGTAACTAAGGCGCCGGTGGTGATATCGTATTTATGGATCAGCCAAACGCCGGTATCATCGTCTTGAAAACCCGTAACGTAAAGATAGTCCGCGTCAGCCGTCATAGAAGTAATCTGATCCATGTCAGCGGCCGGGTTGTACTGAATAATGCCATCATCGTCAAAAGCCGTCATTAAAGAGCCGTCGGTAATGCTTCTTTTTTCAATCCGCCATTGGCCGGCGCCGGTAACCGTATCATAGCCGCCAAAAAAAATAGCGTCCGAGCTGGAAGCGATGGCTAGAATCTGGTCGGCGCCGGTTGACGGGTCGCTGGTGATAATGCCGTCAGTATCAAAAGCCGTGACTAATTCTCCGTCGGACAAATTTCTTTTTTCCATGCGCCATTCATTGTCAATACCCGAAGAATCAAAGCCGGCCAGATATACATACGCGCCGTCAATCTTCATGGCTTCAATGCGGTCAGAGCCCGGAGCCGAAGGATTAAAGGCAATGCGGCCGGCGGTATTTGAGCCGAAAGAAATTTCACAGTCGCCGGAGTCGGTATTGGTCGTGCCCAGCATGATATACATATGGTCTAACCGCAGATAGGTGGCGGAGGTAGCCAAGGCATACATGCCAATCCAAATTTCATTTGAGCTGTTGATGTAATTAGCGATAGTAATATTGTTTTTGGCAAAATTATCAAAATAATCGGTAACGGAACAATCGCGAACAGAGGAAAAATCTTCCCAAACATCGTCGCCAACATCGGCCGTGCCTTGAAAATTTCTGATTTTAAAACGGTATTGCAGTCCGGCGGTGGCGGCCGAACAGGAAGCATCGGTATTAATGACAATGGTGTTCATGCCGTCGTAAGTTTCAATGTTTTTAAATTTTAAATAAAAATCAGCGGCCGCGGCGGCGCCGGGAACCTGAAAATAGAAAGCGTCGCCGGTCGTAGTCTGCTGGGCCACGGCGGTATTGCCGGTCATTCTTAATCCGGAATAATGGCCGGCCGGGGTACCGCCGTCTATCTGGACGAACTCGGCCGGAAAATATGTCGGATCAATAATGGCGTGAACTCTTAAATAATCAATGGCGACTTGAGAGGCGGTATCGGCGGTAGTATAATAGCGGAATTTCATTTGGTTGGAGCCGTTGATAAAATTAGCCAGCGGGGTGTTAATCGGCGTGCCGCCGTCAGTGCCGGTTGACCAATAGCCGTTGTAAATATGCCATTGGAAAGCCACGCCCGCGTTAGTATTTAAACCAACTGCTGTTTGAGAAGCATTTTTAGTATTTAGAGTCCGCCAGCCGCCGCCGGTGCAGTAATCGTCAACCCCGGCATCTACGTCAGTAGAAGAGGACCAATCGCAGATTTGGACCAACAGGCCGATGTCGGCGTCAAGGTCAATTTCGGTTTGAATAATCATTTTGTTGGCGCCGTTTAGCTGGGCGCCGCCCACATCTAGATGGACTTCAACTCCGTCGCCGTCGCCGGCCACGACCCAATGGAAATTATCATCAGCCAGAGTGCCTTTCCATGAGCCGGTATTAACGCCTTCGGCCACCGGAGCCGTAGCCGAAGTGATGGCGATTTCCGCACCTTTTACCAAATTGCCTGATTCGGGGTTGAATTGGTAGGTGGCTAAAGCGGCTTTTGGCGCCACAGCCTGTTTTAATGTTTTCTCGCTGGTTTTTAATAAAGTCGCCGGCGAAGTATTAAAAACCAGCGACAAAATTAAAATCGCAGACACTAAAACCGCGCCTATAATAAAAAATTTTAAATTTTTTTTAATAACTTTTATCGGTGTCATGAAAAATTTATAATTAATTGCTAACACTCTCTAAAAATATTTTTTTTTCAAAACCACCGCGTTCAGTTTTACGCTGATTTTTTAATTTAATAATTTCTTCTTTATCCAAGCCGCAATTATCAATAATGGCATCAATAATCTCATAAACATCGCCGATTTCTTTCATTAGCTCTTTCTTATTTTTTCCGGCTTCGGCCGTTTCTTTGGCTTCTTCTTCTAATTTTCTAAACAATTCTTTCAGGTATTCTTCTTGCTCTAAAATCCTGATTCGCGGCTCGGCCTTGTCTCGCCTTATAATTTCCGGAATATTGTCGCGCACTAATTTGTTATAAATTTTTTCCATAATTTTTTTCTAAATTAATTAAACTCATCATGGCGGCCAGCAGCCAAAACATCGCGGCCAAATCATTTTTAAAATACGGCACGTCAACGATGCCATGGACGACAATCGCAACCATAGCACAGATTAATCCAATCACTAAATATTTATCTGTCATTGCGAGCGACCGGAGGGAGCGAAGCAATCTCTGGTTCGTAGCTTCTAACCGGGGATTGCTTCGGTCGCTAGCGCTCCCTCGCAATGACAAAGCTCCTAAATAAAAATATTTTCCGATTATCCAAATAAATAACAAAACGCCTGCCAAGCCTAGCTCACTCCAAAAATTTAAAACTATATTATGCGGATACAGATAAATTTCCAAAGGCTGCCAATGGGCCGTGCGGTAGGCTTCATTAAATACCAGTTTGCGCTGAGCGTCAGGATCTCTAGAATCTTTAATAAATATGCCTTGAGTATGGTATGGCGCTACCGCTGCCTGAAAATTAGCTAAACCGGCGCCGGTTAAGAGGCGGTCGTCTTTCAGCATTTTTAGGGTATCGGCCCAGCCGGCTTTTCTAATCTGGCCGGACTTATTGGCAAAAGTTATATTTTCAACCGCCAAATCTCTGGCCGGCTGATAAACCGCGATGCCGATTGTAGCTATAATTATTATCGCCAGCGTCGCCCATCTGATTTTTTTACCGGCCATCAAGCCAAAAGCCATCAAGCCAACCACCACGCCGAGTAAAGCGCCTTTTGATCTTGCAAAATAAATAGATAAAAGCGAAGCAATAATGGTTAATTTTATAAAAATAATTACTATTATGTCATTGCGAGCAAATAGAGATTGCTTCGTCGTCTCGCCTAAAGCTCGACTCCTCGCAATGACAGAAAAAAACCATCCCGTCATCACCAGAACAATCGGCCCTAAATACAGCCCGACCGCGTTAGGATAGCCGAAAAAAGAAACCACCCGCCGCGTGCTCGCGGCCGCCCATAAAGGATTACCGATTAACTGTCCGGTAATTTTCTGATAAATCGCGAGCGCCGATACGGCTAAAGCGCTTACCGCCAAAGCCCATAAAATTTTCTCTCTGCCTTTTTCGCCTTTCATTATATTCAGCGCCACTATAAACAATATCACCGGCTCAAAAAAATAGGCTTTAAAAATACCAAAAGAACTTGAGCTAAAGCCGGCTACGCCCGCGGCAGTAAAAGCAATTAATAACAATAAAACAATCTCCCAATCAAACGGATACCGAACTTTTATTTTTTTATCGCCTTTTTTAAAATTATTTAAAAAATTGCCTTTTACCCGGCTGAAATTTTTAACAGCCCAAACTAAAAATACCGCCCAGATCATAACTTCCAAAAGCGTGGACGGCAAGCCAAAAATATTAAACCTAATTAAATAAGCCGGCAGAGCTGCGATTAAAAGCATAACCGCCAGGTCTAGCCGGCGC
>JBAZRI010000015.1 GCA_041662965.1 Patescibacteria group bacterium
CTTTCCGTTCATCTTACCGGCATCATCCTTCGTATCGATCAGCTTTGCCTGAAATCCGTACTGCGTGCGGTGCGCTTCGTCGGCGATAACGATAATATTGCGGCGTTCCGATAACCGGTCGTAGGCGGCGCGGTCCGCCTCGGGGAAAAACTTCTGGATGGTCGTAAACACAATCCCGCCGGATGCCACTTTGAGGAGCGACTTCAAATGCTCCCGTGATTCCGCCTGCACCGGCGCCTGGCCGAGCAGGCTTGACGATGCGGCAAAGGTATCAAAAAGCTGCTGGTCAAGATCGTTCCGGTCGGTGATGACCACCACAGTCGGATTGTCCAGATTATGGATCAGTTTCCCCGTGTAAAAAACCATGGACAGGCTTTTGCCTGAGCCTTGGGTATGCCAGATGACACCGGCTTTGCGGCTTCCCTTTTCGGTTACGGCAAGACGAGTGCTTTCCACGGCCTTATTCACCGCGTGGTACTGGTGATATGCCGCAAGCTTTTTCACCGTCTCGATCTGCACCAGTCCGGTTTTGGGATCGATCTTTTTGTCTTTCTCAAAAACGATGAAGTTCCCGATCAAATCAAGGAGCGTTGCCTTGTTCAGCATGCCCCGGATGAGCACTTCGAGCTGACTTACGTGGGGGGAAGATTCCTTTACACCGTCAATGGTCTTCCAGGTCTGAAACCTGCTGTAGGCGGATGAGATAGTCCCCGCTTTCGCTTCCAACCCGTCGGAGATCACGCAAAAGGCATTGTAGAAAAAGAGCGATGGAATGACCGTCTTGTAGGTCTGGATCTGATCATAGGCCTTGCGGATGGTAGCATGCTTATCCGCGGGGTTCTTGAGTTCGATCACCACCAGCGGCAGACCGTTGACGAAGAGAAGCACATCGGGCCGTTTGTTCTGATTGCGCTCGATTACGGTAAACTGATTGATGGCATAGAAGACATTATTCTCCTGGTTCTGAAAATCAACGAGCCAGACCCGCTCGCCCCGTTCCTGGCCGTCCTTCCGCACTGTGACCGGAACACCTTCGGCAAGCATTTTATGAAAGGCTTCGTTTGCGTCAATAAGCTGGGGAGAAAAGACGGACAGCGTCGCTTTCAGTGCCTCCTGCCGCGCTGCTTCCGGCAACGCAGGATTCAGGCGGTGGATGGCCTGTTCCAGGGTATGCTTCAAAACAACATCACCGTAAGTTGCCCGTTTTTCCGGACCGCCGTATGGCGACGCAGGTTCGCCCAGCAGGAAACCCTGAACCGCTTCGCCATCGGGCGCAATGGACGGCCCCGGAATGTAGGAAAATCCGAGGTCTTTGAGTTCGTCAAGGGAGAAGATTTCAATTTCCGATTCGGTGAAAGCGGTCATCTTTTTCTCCGATATGCTTGATTCGGGTGGTATTTGTTCTCAGGATATTTTAATTCGAGAAGGCCCTCGGACAACATCCCCGAAATATAGTCATGTTGAATAAAGGCCTGATTACGATTTAGCATTTTTGATAACTCGCGTAATGTAACAAAAGAATCATCGCATAATTGCACAATAAGCTTCCGCATGGCATCATGCTTCATCTTGCCAGGAACTTTTTCCAACCCGAAAGAGGCAAGGATTGCATCACGTTTTCTCGTCAAACCTAGGAGGTTCCCGTCCAAACCTAGGAGGTTCCCGTCCAAACCTAGGAGGTTCCCGTCCAAACCTTGGGAGCTCCTGCTCAAATCTGGGGAGCTACCTCCCTTATCTGGGGAGTTCCCGCTCAAATCATGGGACCTACCATTCAAATCTGGGGAGTTCGTTTCAAGGTTATCCAGAAAAGACAGCGGCAACTCCACCGGTTTCTGCCCGGGAAGATAGTAAACACTGGCGCGTGTCTCCCCTTCCTTGATAAGCATGCCCTCCTGAACAAGATGAGAAAGAGCAGCCGAAATATCCTTGGGGTGCTCAGATGAGATTTCCTTTATTCGCCCATGATGCACCCTTTCTTCCGTAGCAGCAGTGATCAGGATAACCCTTTCGAGTTCCGGCAGTTTCGTGAATCGCTCACCGAAAAGTTCATCGAGCATCTTCACGCTCTGCTCGGGAAGCAGGCTGATCATGCGGAGTTCGAGGAGCGTCTGTTCATGCACGGCGTCTTCGTAAAGCAGGGGCAAGCGCCAATGCTGCGCCTTCCAGTTCCGATATATCTTGGGAATGCCCGATCCGGCATGATCTCCAAAGCCGACGTACCTGAACATGTCCTGAATGCGGCGGTTGCGGCAATCGCTAATGCCGCCGTGGACGGCCTGCTCAACGGGAACACGCATCAGGCCGGGGTTCCTGAAACCGAACATATCCGGCCCTTTGACGGCCAAGACGGAGATCCGGCCCGTATAATCGGCATGGATCAAGGTATTTGTCAGGGCCTCGCGAATGGCTTCATGGACGGGCGTATCATCGGTGCGCATGCCTTTTCGCAATTGGAAGGGGATTTTAATATCCGCCGTCAACTTCCTATAGGTCTTTTGGAAATAATCATAGAGATTGCCGGACCATGTGCCGTCCGGAACCAGCCTGTCAACCCAGCGGACTTCGGCTTTGGATTCGGGGCGCTCCTGATAATCAACCATATAGTTTGGGAATGCGTCCCGAATGGCATCAAATCTGCCAAACATGAGCAGACCGGCGGCACGGAGTCCGCCTTTCCCGGTTATGCGATCTATACCACCGGCGCCAATTTTATTAAGAAATTCTTCGGCAGGAAGGTTAAGCCACGGGCTACCGGGTTTTACTGCTGAAAAGAGGTTACGATAGGCAGCGATCGTTTCTTTCTCAAGGTCATCGCTGCCAAAGTTTTCCAAAAGGCGGTCATCCCGGGAATCTTCAATACTTTCGGCAATCATGCGCCTGATTGTTTCATCGTCGGCTTTATAATCACTTTCATGACGACGCAGGTACGTATTGCCAAAAGGATTTGTTCCAAGGTGGATAGGTCTATCCTGACGGCGTGCACGGGGAATGGTAATTTGTATGACCTTTTGCCCGTCAACGGTAATAACCTCTATATTGGCATCACTGAGTATATTTCGGTTAACTTTCGTTTTTGCATGCAGGGTATCCCAGAGGGATTTTTTCAGTTTTTCCGGATTTTTTATGCCAAGAGCACGAAATACCCCCGGCGGCTTTTCTTCGATGCCAAGATAAACTTCACCGCCATTTGTGTTGGCCATTGCGGAGTATGTTTCCCAAAAACTGGCAGGAACTTCTCCTTTTCCATCGCGGCCTTGAGCGGCTTTGCATTCCAGAGTAACGGACTCGGCAAGGGATATGATGTCGGATAGACTGAAATTATTCATTGTCTCGCCTTTACTTCGCCGGAAATCAGCTTGGGGAGGAGCGTGTCGCGGAGGCGGGAGAGCTGATTGATTTGATTATTATTTAGATGATATTTTTCGTCTAAACTCTCAACCAATAAATAAAACTTGTCAAGTATTTCAAATGAGGGCAATTGAATCTTAAATGATGTTAATTGTTTCGCATTAGCGTTGGGTTGAGCTGAGCCTGACAAAATACCATCAATATAATTAAAGTATTCCGACGATCGCATATGTATCGAAACATAGCGAGATAATGCGATATTATCAAATTGAATCCGGATTAAATATGAAGCAAACACCGCTGATGGAGGATTTATTATAAATAAATTTTCACCGGTGGAAGCTCCCGTTCGCGCAACTACAATATCTCCAGTATTGAGCTTATATTTTAAAAATTCTTGTTCAGTTGTGTAGCAATAAGGAACATTTTCCCAATTAACAATTCCACCTTGAATATCAGTAATTCGCAGAAATTTTGGCCCTATGGTTTCTGTAGTTGCACTTTGCGTGAGACCATATTGGATTTTATCTGCAATTTCTCCAATTTCTTTCATGGGCCACTCGGCCTTCGCCTCTTCCACAAACATCTTCCGCCAGAGGGCCTCGGCCATTCCTTCCAGCGTTTTGTTCTGCCGGTGCAGAAGGTCGATCTTGTCGTCAAGACTGGACAGTACCCCGGCAATCGCCCGCTGTTCAGGGAGCGGGGGGAGGGAGAAAGAGATTTCCTTTAAATCTCTAATCGGTAATTGTGGCTGTGCACTTCCAGTGGCAAATACATCAAAATCACCTTTAAGATATTTGAATAACTGATGAGTATATTCTGGCAAAATACCCTTGGGATCAGATCGTATAATGACCATTCCCGAGTTAATTCGAATATTATCATAGGGTATTCTTTCATTGAAAAAACCAATATTACCCACCGTTCCTCGCGTTGTTAAAATAATGTCATTCCTTTGAAGTTTACCCTTTCTCAGTATCTTGTCCTTTTCTTGTGAGATGAAATAGCATTCATTAAAGGCAAACCCATCTGTCGTTACATTCTTTGCGTTTAGAAAAAGACAATAGCCATTTTGATTGAATTCATCTTGTTTAGGGTAATTGGTTCCTCTATCCCCATCAATAATTTCAAAAGGCGCAT
>JBAZRI010000016.1 GCA_041662965.1 Patescibacteria group bacterium
AAGGAAGAAGAAAAGTTGGCGCCACTTCCGGTTTGAGGGTTGTTGCCTCCAGTCCAAGAGTAAGTGCCTGTTCCTCCGGAAGCAGAGAAATTGGCGGAGTTACCACTGTTGATTGTTTGAGTGGCGGAAGAGCAGATAAGATTGGGAATAATTTCATTGACGGTCACCGAACAAGTAGCACTTTGATCTCCACTGGTAACGGTTACTGTCCTGGAACCGGAACCTTGAAAGGAAGAAGAAAAGTTGGCGCCACTTCCGGTTTGAGGGTTGTTGCCTCCAGTCCAAGAGTAAGTGCCTGTTCCTCCGGAAGCAGAGAAATTGGCGGAGTTACCACTGTTGATTGTTTGAGTGGCGGGAGAGCAGATAAGATTGGGAATAACAGTGGTACATAAAGAATCGTTTGTAAAAGCGTGCGTCAAAAGCCCGGTGTGCCCAACGCCATCACTTAAATGAGTTATAACTCCACCCTTATAAACATCTAATTGATTTTTACAAGTGGCTGTGTTAATAGAAATTTGTTGCGTTTCACTCGGAGCCAAAATTATAGTTTTGGAGTCAAATAAAACTTGAGTGTCTAACCAACCCGGATGATTCTGTTGGATAAAGACCTTGTAAGATGAAAAAGTAACTTGCGCGGAACAGTCAGTTTTATAATTAGTAACAGATGCTAAAGCGGGTTGTCCCGACCCTCCAGCAGAGATAATCTGACCGCTAAGATAATCATTACAATATACGGATTGAGCGCTAGCGGTTCCAAAAGAAAAAACGCTAATAATAGCTACCGCGCCAATGAGAAATAAAAATGTTTTTTTCATAAATATAGTAAATAAAAGTTACAAATACTTCTATGATAATACAACACTATAAACTGTCTGTCAAGTTGGTATATTCGTTGATTTTAGCTCTAAATTAGGTATTATTGTTGTTAGTTGATTAAATCCTCCCTTTTAAAGTAGCCGTACAAGAGAAAGAAAGATTTCTTAGATCCGGCAGAAGTGGAGAAAAAATACAAAATAAGGAGAGGTGCCTTCCGCCCTAGGCGGATCAGCCTTGGGCTGAGAGTGTCTTGATAATATGTATTTCGTATATATATTAAAAAGTGAGAAGAATGGTAAACTTTATAAGGGGTTGACCACTAATCTAGAAAGAAGAATTAAAGAACATCAGTCCGGTAAATCTGAATTTACCAGTAATAACGGGCCTTGGAAACTTGTTTACTATGAAGCGTTCCTTTCTAAAATAGATGCACGGGAAGAAGAAAAATTTCTTAAGTCTGGCAAAGGTAGAGAAAGAATAAAGTTTTTACTTAGTGATTTGTTAAAAAAAATATAAGGAGAGGTGCCTGAGTGGTTTAAAGGAGCATCCTGCTAAGATGTTGGACTCGCAAGGGTCCCGAGGGTTCGAATCCCTCCCTCTCCGCAATCCTTCGCTAAAGCTACGGAATTGCAAGCCAATCTGTAGCGCAAGCAAAAGATGGTATGCACTATACATACATTCTACTAAGTTCAAAATCTCATATATTTTACTTCGGCTCAACGAATGATTTGAAAACTAGATATAGATTACATAATGCGGGTAGAGTACAATCTACAAGACCTCATATACCATGGAAACTTGTTTGGTATGGAGCCTTTGAAATAGAAAAACAAGCTCGAGATTTTGAACTATATTTGAAGAATGGATCGGGAAAATCATTTGCGTATAAAAGATTAGTATCCGTAGCTTTAGAGAAGGATTTTGAAAGTGGGAGAAAAAGTAGTCCGAAGTCAAAGACGTAGGATACCTCCCTCTCCGCAATTTTTCGAAAAGGATTTCGGAACCAAAAATATGGTCGGCACGAAGTGCCGTCTGTTCTGAATTCCCCCCAAAAAGTCCTGAATCTGAAAGGGTTCGCCACGCAGAGCGTGGCTCAAAAAGTACGGTTCGATTTTTGATTTCAAAGTTCGAACCGACTTTTTTAAACAAATGAAGATTTTCTTCATTTGTTTTCTCGTTAGCCAATTCCACCATATGAATATTAGCTTTTAGAAAATTTTCGGTAAGTTCGAACCGATTATGAGATTTTTTCTCAAAAGCCGATAATTTCTCTTTTAAAAGTTGTTTTTGATTCACTAACTTATTTTTAGAATCACGATATTCTTCCAAAGATAAAATATTTTCTAAATATAAGTTCATCAACTTTTCAACTTTTGAATCCAAAAGAGAAATTTCATCTTTTGTTTTTTGAGAAAAAATCTCACTCGATTGGGTTTCGGATGATTGGTCTTTCCTGTTTTCTTCAATCATCCAATTTGCCCAATCGAGTGGCAAAGAAACTTTTTTGATTTCATTTTGAATTTGAGAAGTGATGATCTCTTCGCGAACATATTTTTGAGTACAAGGATTTTTCCGTTTCGTACACCGCAAATAGTTATGACCTTTTTGTGTTTCGGTGGTAATGAAACAGCCGCATTCTCCACATCGGAAAAATCCTCTGTACAAAAATGGCTTCAGTCCTTTACTGTGAGGTTTAGATTTTCGGCTCATCACTTCTTGAACGGAATCAAAAAGTTTCTTTGTGATAATCGGTTTGTGCTTTCCTTCATATATTTCACCGTTATATCTCATTAAACCAGTGAATATCGGATTTCTCAAAATTTGTTGATAATTAGAAACGGAAAGCACCTTTCCATTCTTTCTACTCAATCCAAGTTCGTTAAACTTATCGTGCAATTGTCTCAAAGTGAAATTTCCAGTTGCGTAGGCCTCAAATGTTTTCTTGATTAAAGGAGCAATATTCTCATCTGGTACAATTCCCGCACCTTTCACATTCACATAGCCCAGAGGCGACATTTGAGGCCATATACCGTCTTTCACTTTGTTTCTGTGTCCACGCTTTATATTTTCCGATAAGTTATCAACATAGTATTTGGATTGAGAGAAAGCAATGGAAAGCATGAACTTACCTTGCGGAGTTGTATCACACCAGAAAGTTGGAAATTTTAGCTCGGCAATTTTTCCCGTATCGAGCAAATATATTATTTTTCCACCATCAACACTATTTCTAGCCAATCTGTCGGGATGCCACGCCAAAATTCCACTCGCCTCATTTGCTTCGATACGGAGAAGCATTTCATTAAATACTGGCCGACCCGGAGCTTTGGCAGTTTGTTTTTCCACGAAAATATCTACTACCTCAATTTGTTCTTTTACCGCTAACTCTTTTAATTCGGCCAGTTGGTCCGAAATGCTTCTAACCTGCCGATCTTCGGTGTCGGTAGATTTTCTGGTGTATATGAAAAATTTTCTAGTTTGATTATTCATATTTTTGCATTGGCTAACGAGGAGCCACGCTCTGCGTGGCGAACCCTTTCAGATTCAGGACTTTTTGGGGGGAATTCAGAACAGACGGCACTTCGTGCCGACCATATTTTTGGTTCCGAAATCCTTTTCGAAAAATTGCGGTATTCATTGTACAAAATTCGAACCTTTTTTGAAAGTAATCCTGACGAAGAAATCTGAAACAATGCGGACGAAGTTTTGCGGAAACAATTTTC
>JBAZRI010000017.1 GCA_041662965.1 Patescibacteria group bacterium
CCTCGTCATCTAAAAAATGAGCGGTGCCGCGCGACAGCCAATCCTCGTCCGGCAGACAGTCCGCGTCTATATTCACGACGATATCGCCTGTCGCTTCCAGCCGGCCGCGCTCTCTGGCCCATAGCAAGCCTTTACGTGATTCATGCACGACTTTGACCGGAAATCCTTCGGCTATCTCCGCCGTACGGTCGGTGCTGGCGTTATTGACCACGATGATCTCGAAATCTGGATGACTCTGCGCGAGCAAAGCCCGTATCGTGGCAGAGATATTCTTCTCCTCGTTATGCGCTGGTATGACAACGGAAGCTCTCATATAGATTTATTTCATCTTATGGCTTTCCATTCCTTGGACTTGGACCTACCGGTCAAAGCCACGTAAAACGTTTCAAACATCCAAATAGACAAGAGCTTCGGCCAGCCGACTTTATGTCCCCGGCGGCCTGTATGGAGAATAACGAGCGTGGGGTCATATGCCGTCCGGCCCACTTTGGACAACCGTTGGAACATATCTCCGTCTTCGCGGCATATCAGGTTCTCATTGAAACCTCCGACTTTTTCGAAGGCGTCGCGGCGGATCATTTGGAATTTTCCGGAAGCTTCTCCGATATGCAGAAGGTTATTCTTGATCCTATGAACCAGATTAAACGCCGCATACACGGCTTTGTCGCCGAATGTCTCCAATTCCGGCCATACTCCGATCTTTCCGGTCAATGCCACAAGGCGCTGATCCGACTCGAACCTCGCCAGAGCATGTCTGAAGAAATCATCAGGATCGGCTATGGTGCTGTCAGAATCCATGAATACCAGCATCTCTCCCTTTGAATGCCGCTGGCCGTCATTCCTGTTGGCGGCTATGGAAATGTGCTTGGCTGGGGGGATCAGAACGATATCAGCGTATTCTTTGGCTATTTTCACGGTATCATCAGTGCTTTTATCGTCTGTAACAATGATCTCGTGAGGGATAGTCAGATTGGATTTAAGGCCATCCAGCGTTTTTCTGATGGCTTTTTCTTCATTATATGTCGGGATGATGATGGATATCATGCTTTTTTATATATCATATATTCAACGCCTCCGCTTTGGTGCGCAGATATTTTTTATATCCTTTGAATGCCCAAAAGATGACGACGAATAAGGCGACGACCGCTATCTTCCCGAGGATGCTGTCTACTTGCAGATAGAGATTGCCGAAGAAATATCCGACGCCGAGCAGGAATCCGGTCCAGACGAACTGGCCGATGACATTGATGGATATATAATTTATGAACGGTATTCGCGCCATGCCGGCGGCCATGAGAGTAACCAGGGCAAAGCCGAAGCCGTTAGACATCTTCGAGATGAGGAGTATGCGGTGCTTGTATTTATGGAATATGCGCGTAACTTTTCCGATATTTTCTTCCGTGATGCTGAAATATTTGCCGAAGCGGCCGATAAAACGATGCCCAAAACGGTATCCTATGTAATACCAGACCACATCCCCGATCAAATCGCCTATCATCAGCGACAGCATTACCGGTATGAAGCTGAAATATCCGAGCTTGAGGATAACGCCGAAAATCATAGACAGCATCGGTCCTTCGGCGCAGGCGAGGACTATTATAAAAGCATAGACCCAGTAGGCATGGTCCGTGCCAAGATTGATGAGCCATTCTTGCATATTTTTAATCGGAACACGGTAATGGTATCATATATGTACTGACCGAAGCGAACGACTATGACCATATTCAAAATAGAAGACTTCTCATGGGATTCTATGGTGCGCTGGTTCACCGATTGGCGCTTCATCAGGTCATGCCTCTTTTCGATCGGCATCCTCTTGGCCAGCTTCGTGCTGAATTATTATTCCAGCATGTATGCCACTCTGCGAGCCAGCAATTCCGTGTCGGATATAATTTTGAGCAATATCCCCGTCTACGATGTCGAGGATATTTTCATATACGGACCTTTGGTGCTATGGGGCTTCGTGGCGCTATTGTTGATCACCAATCCGCAAAAAATACCCTTCACCCTGAAGACAATCAGTCTGTTCGTGGTAATAAGAGCCATGTTCGTTACGCTGACCCATTTAGGCCCGTTCCCTACACAGACGTATCTTAATCCGGATAACATAATATCCTCATTCACCACCGGCAACGATCTGTTCTTCTCCGGCCATACCGGCCTGCCGTTCCTGTTAGCATTCATATTTTGGTATGATATGCGCCTGCGCGTAGCCTTTATCGCGACTTCGATTCTTTTCGGAGCCGTCGTGCTCATGGGACATTTCCACTATTCTATAGACGTAGCAGCAGCATTCTTCATCACTTACACCATTTATCACATAGCCGAAAGCTGGTTCGAAAAAGACGCGGCTCTGTTCAAGAGCGTTTAAGTGTTTTCAAGCTCAATCATCATCACCTCTTCTCTGCACCGCGGCGATGATGGCTATATTGCCTATTGAACGCTTGACTTTAAGCTCTTTTGGCATTTGGGGCCATTATACTATATTTGGCATATCCATAGTATAATACGGCCAAATGAACCCGAAGACTCTCGTATGGATCGGCGTCTTCATCGGCGGAGCCGTCGGCGGATACATTCCTACGCTGTTCGGAGCGGGCGGCTTCTCTGTAGAATCGGTCATCGGCAATACCATCGGAGGTCTGATCGGCATCTGGGCCGGCTTCAAAGCTTCACAGTTTTTCTGATCTGTAAAAAAGTCAAGCAGGATCGATTCCAGCAGTCGTTGACAGGCATCTTTAAAAATGTAACTCTAATGTCTGGAAACCTCAACTATGTACATATAAAATGAATGACCTGAATAAAATCGCCGGCGCCAATCTTTGTGCGCTGAAGCAAAATCCCTATCCCGGCCGAGGCATAGTCCTCGGTCTCGACGAAAAACAAGAGAGCTTCATCCAAATATATTGGGTTACAGGAAGAAGCTTTAACAGTCGCAACCGGATTCTTGATTCCGAATTCGGCCGAGTATTCACCCTCGCCGCTGATCCATCAAGAGTTAAGGATCCCAGCCTGATCATCTACGACGCCATGCAAGAGAATGATGGCTTCTATGTGG